>JANLWZ010000122.1:0-1757 GCA_031364865.1 Elusimicrobiota bacterium | reverse complement strand
AACGTTCGATCGGTTGAATAAAGTGGTCCATCTGATAGTCATTTTCTCGCGTGGCGGCGCGCGCCGAACCGTAAATGGCTCCGGAGTACCAGCCAAAAGAGAAGAGAGACAACGTTGCGGCCAAACCAGAATTACCTGCGCGCGCTGAGGAAATGCTGCCCCAAATGAAAAGGCCGTTAACGACAAAAGCCGCGAGTGCCGTCTGTGGTCGATTCGCGTAAGCATAGCCCGCTCCGGGAATCAGCGCGCTCAATACGCCTGCCCGCGTTGGAGATTTCCATCCGATATCCTGACCTTTGAGCGACCAGGTCGAGGCCGCCTGCGCGCGCACCAGAAGGGACGGCTCCTGAATACCAGCAAAAAGCTTCGAGGCGTCGTCCCAGCGTTTCATTCGCGCCAAGCTTAACCCCCGCCAATACACCCGTTCTGCCCGGAGTGATGGACTGCAGGGATCCGGCACTATCGCTTTTTCGACGGCCGGATAATTACCCAAAGCATAGAGCGACCGAACCTCGTAGACGGAAGCCTGACAGGGCTCAGGACCTTTCAACCAATAGCGCGCGACCTCAAGGCTAAAATCGTGATCCCCCGTCAAGAACGCCGATTCCAGAAGATTACTCAGGATTAATTCCCTGCGGAGGTGATGCGGATGCTCAATGGCCAGCCGTTCCCATTCTAGTTCCGCTTCCCGGTAGCGATGCTGGACCATCAGAGATTCAGCGAACCGCAGGGTGAGATCTGGATCGCCTGCAGCGCGAATGAACCCCGTACTGAAGATCAGCAAAACGGCGAGCAACACCAGGCGGTTCGATGGCTTCACTAGTGCGGAAGATGTTGGGGTGGAACAGGGTCCCACAAACGTGGTCCGGAGGGTGTCATCACGACCGGATATCGACTGACATCGTGACCGCAACGGTGGAGTCGATCCGCAGTCATCAAGAGACCCATAAACGGGCCGGCCGTGTGAATGGCTTCACGCATATACGCAGAATCGCTCGGCATCATCTTGCAGTGGAATCCTTTAGCGGGACTGATCCATTTTCTATATAAAACAGCCGCGCCGGTCACGGGTGAAACGAGAAACTCGGACAAATCCTTTTCGCGCGCAGACGAATGGACAGGCATCGTGACCAGGGCAAACAGGAATGCTGTGAGGAGAATGCCCATTTGTGAGAGGGATTCTATCAAGGATTTCTTACGGCTCTTTTATATGTTTGGAAGCTTCAAACTCGGTCGCGGGAGTTGCTATCATGCGTATGTATGATCCGCTGATTTTTTTTAGATCTCGACAGCTACTTTGCCTCCTGCGAACAGCAGGCCCGACCGGCGCTGCGCGGCAAACCTGTGGGCGTCGTTCCCGTCGTTGCCGACACCAGCTGCTGCATCGCGGCCAGCCGTGAAGCCAAAAAGTTTGGAGTCAAAACGGGGACGCGGATCGCGCCCGCGCCATGCTCCCGAGAGGTATAATTCCGCACATGAATCATTTTGAGGATCGCGTCAGGGCTTCTTATCTTTGGGCCACTCAGGGGAACTCGCTTCCGGAGCAATCGAACATTGCTCCCACTCGGGATGTCGCTCGAGCACGCCTAGATCACATGTACAGAGAAATGATCCGTGGCTCCTGGTCTGAAGAAGAGGCGGCCCTTACAACGGCAGTTTGCGGCGAAATTACCTACAACTGTTTTGATCACAACCTGGGCCAGTGGCTCGACGCGCCGGGATGTTGGTATGAGTGGGATCTTTCCAGTGAACCATCC
>JANLWZ010000082.1:0-2861 GCA_031364865.1 Elusimicrobiota bacterium | reverse complement strand
TACGCCTGCACGCATTGCGGCACAAGTCTTCCGGAGATTGAGCCGCGGATGTTTTCCTTTAACTCCCCTTATGGTGCTTGCGCCACGTGCGATGGCCTCGGGCATAAGCTCGAGGTCGATCCTGATTTGGTGATCCCGGATAAGTCGCTCTCCATCCAAGACGGCGCCATTCAAGCGTGGTCCGATCCTGTGACCACGCGCACCAATCGCTGGAAACGGTCGTGGGCGGGCTATTACGAAGAAATACTAACGGACGTATGCAAGCGCGCACGCATTCCGGTCAACAAGCCCTGGAAAGAACTTTCTTTGGAACAGCAAAAAATCGTTCTTCACGGCGGCGGGCAATACAAGGTTCATTGGGGGAAGAACGATCAAGACTTTGAGGGAGTTCTTCCTCAACTGGAGCGGCGCTATCGCGAAAGCGAATCCGAGTTTGTAAAGGAAGAAGTCTTTAAGCGCTTTATGCGTACGTCACTGTGTCCCGCGTGCAAAGGCGCAAGGCTTAAGCCTGAAAGTCTCGCGGTGCTGGTCGCTAGTAAATCCATTTCCGAAATTTGTGCGCTCTCGGTAGCCAAAGCGGCAGCCTTCTTCCGTGGTCTTGAGCTCACCGATAAAGAGAAGACGATTGCCAAGCAAATCCTGAAAGAAGTAAACGCGCGCTTAAGCTTTTTAGAAAATGTCGGGCTCGATTACGTGACGCTGGATCGCGAAAGCGGAACGCTGGCGGGCGGCGAAGCGCAGAGAATTTATCTGGCCACGCAGATTGGCTCAGGGCTTGTGGGGGTCATGTATGTGCTGGATGAGCCAACGATCGGTCTGCACCAGCGTGACAACGATCGTCTGCTGGAAACGCTGAAACGCTTGCGCGATCTGGGCAACACGCTTATTGTGGTTGAGCATGACGAAGAAACGATAAGAACAGCGGATTGGGTCATTGACCTCGGACCAGGAGCTGGGGTTCACGGGGGATCGATCATGGCGGAAGGCACGCCGAAAGACGTCATCAACAACCCGAAGTCTTTAACGGGGCGCTATCTCAAAGGTGAGGAAATGGTTCCCGTGCCGGAAGCCAGGCGTCCGTTGGGTCTGCGAACGCTGGAGGTGATCGGTGCTTCTCAATTTAATTTGAAATCCATCGACGTGAAAGTTCCTCTGGGAAATTTCGTGGTGGTGACCGGGGTTTCTGGTTCAGGCAAATCCACGTTTGTGCATGAGATCCTGTATAAGGCCATCGCCCAAAAGCTGTATCAGTCCAAAGAAGCGCCGGGAAAATACAAAACGCTCAAAGGCATCGAGCATCTGGACAAAATCATTGTGGTGGATCAATCTCCCATTGGCCGCACCCCTCGGTCGAATCCGGCTACCTACACAGGAGCCTACGCCGTAATTCGCGATCTCTTCTCTCAGCTGCCGGAAGCCAAACGCAAAGGGTATAAGCCTGGCCGATTCTCCTTCAATGTGAAAGGCGGCCGGTGCGAAAACTGTGAAGGCGATGGAACGCTGAAGATCTCCATGCAGTTTCTTCCGGACGTTTATGTGAAATGCGAGGTTTGCCAAGGTAAACGCTTTAACGAAGACACGCTGCAGGTGCGATACAAGGGGAAAAATATTTCGGAAGTGCTTGCCATGCCGGTCGAAGAAGCCTCCCAATTCTTTGAAAACATACCGCCGCTGGCCCGGGTCCTCGGCACACTAAACGATGTAGGACTTGGCTACATTGCGCTGGGCCAGGCTTCTACGACTCTCTCTGGCGGTGAAGCGCAGCGCGTCAAATTGGCTTCCGAGCTCGGGAAACGCGCGACGGGGAAAACCCTTTATATTCTGGACGAGCCCACCACGGGACTTCACTTTGCCGACGTGCACAAACTGCTCGACTGTCTGCACAAGCTGGTTAATACGGGCAATACCGTCCTCGTCATCGAGCACAACCTCGATGTCATCAAAACGGCGGACTGGGTGATTGATCTAGGTCCGGAAGGCGGAGATGGCGGGGGAAGAATTGTCGCTGAAGGAACTCCGGAAGCTATTGCCAATCATGCGGGATCTCATACGGGCCGCTACTTAAAACCTCTGCTTCAAACCAAAAAAGACCTGCTTACCTCGCGATAAGTAACTTTCCGCGTTTTTCATTGCCTGCGTTGTCGCGGATCTGATAGACGTACACACCGGATGCCACAGACTGACCGTCTTTGTTGGTCACGTTCCAATGGAGTGAAACCCCGCCGCCTGTATTATGAAGTTCCTGCACAAGTTCGCCTTTGATCGTGAAAATCTTGATGTGAACTGACGGATCGTTTGCGAGATTATTGAATGTGATTCCGTTGCCGTGGATGGAAGGTTTGTACGGTGTAGGGAAGGCAATGGCCGCGCTCAACGCGCTGAACGGTGTGATGGTCGGAACGCCGACCGAAAGCAAAGCACTGTTTGAGACTGCTGAGTTGATGGAATTCGAAGCGACGCAAGCGAAGACAGACCCATCGTCGGACAGCGTTGCAATGGGCGTGGTGTATGCAGGAGCGCTTGCTCCGGAGATATTCAGCCCGTTCCTTCGCCACTGATAGGCTGGGGCAGGGGTACCCGTGGCCTGGATCGAGAACGTTGCTGTCTGTCCAACCCCGATGGATCGATTG
Source organism: Elusimicrobiota bacterium (assembly GCA_031364865.1). Classification (GTDB taxonomy): domain Bacteria; phylum Elusimicrobiota; class Elusimicrobia; order 2-01-FULL-59-12; family 2-01-FULL-59-12; genus JANLWZ01. The sequence continues at coordinate 231 of JANLWZ010000082.1, read as the reverse complement.
ACAGGGTGTTGAGTAATGATGGGAGCTTGACCGCCCACTGGATTGATGGTCAGGATGAGATTCAGAGTTCCGGTCCCGCTGCTGTTGGCTGCGCCTAAAGAGATATTGCTGGTTCCTTGAGCGGAAGGCGTGCCTGAGATCAGTCCGGTGCTGATGTCGACCGTGAGTCCAGCAGGCAAGGCTGCGGCGCTGAAACTTGTGGGGTTATTCGTCGCGGTGATTTGATAGCTG
>JANLWZ010000075.1:0-2477 GCA_031364865.1 Elusimicrobiota bacterium | reverse complement strand
CTATTTCAAAACTTTAGAGAAGCTTTTTGGCATTACGATTGAAAAGTTTCTGCCGCCGCAAAAGGAACTGACGCGGATGGTGGAGCGGCATGGGGAATTCCTTTTCTTCGATTCCAAAGACAAGCAGGAGTACTGCTGCCACGTTCGGAAAGTGCTGCCGAATCAGACTGCGCTGGAGACCTTGGACGTTTGGATCACCGGGCTCCGCCGTGATCAATCCGCGTCGCGCGCGAACCTGCCGCGCATGGAGATCATCGAACATAAATCCGCTACGGGCGAGACGCGCTCCATTTTGAAGGTGAACCCCCTGGTTGATTGGACGGAAAAGCAGGTCGTGGAATATCTGGCGGCCAACAAAATCCCGAATCATCCGTTGTTTGAAAAGAAACTGCCGGGGGGCTGGTACTACGAATCTCTGGGCTGTATTCTATGCACGACGCCGATTGCGCCGAATGAACCGCGCCGCGCAGGCCGCTGGCGCTGGTTTAAGTCCGAAGAAGATAAAAAGGAGTGCGGTCTCCACCTTCCTGAGCAACAGCCAAGCTCTAAGCCACATTCTTAACGCCATCTAATATTTGAAATAAAGGGCCAAGCTGGAATGGCTTGGCGAGGCAATCTTTGGCCCCACGCTTTTTTGCCTCTTCCAGCCGTGAGGGGCTGGCGCTGTCCACAATCACCCGTGTCATTGGCGTATGCTTGAGCCAATCGTCCAGCATCTGCATACAATCCGTACCTTCATAGTCGAGATCCAGAATCACAAAATTGGGCTGAATGGCGTCGAAGATGGAGTTGGCGATTTCGGGAATGGGGCAGGTCCAGGTGAGGTAGCCGCGGTCCTCAAAAACGTGCCGGAGGATGTGTCTTAAGTCCGCATTTCTCTCGATGATCATGACGGATGTGAAACTGGGCACAAAGGCCTCCTTGATCTCAACCATTGGACCCCACATCGCGTTCACTTTTCATGTATGCCCCCAAAACGATGCGCGATGACAGGTCCAAAAATATTTGGGTCTTTTTTGTGAAAAATTTGAGGAAGTTATCCTAGAATCTAGCGCATGGGACTTCCGAACTACGCCTCTCTTTCGACGGAAAAAGTAAATCCTCGCTCTCGAAAATTAGACCGTTTGTCCCCGCTGGGTATTGTCCAACTCATGAATCGCGAAGATAAGCAGGTTTTAAGAGCCGTAAAGCAGGCGGCACCCCAGCTCGCCAGGGCCATTCGACTCATCGAGCGCTCCTTCCGTTCCGGCGGCAGGCTTATTATCGTGGGGGCCGGAACCAGTGGCCGGCTAGGTGTTATTGAAGCCGCGGAATGCCCTCCTACTTTTGGTACATCGCCGACCATGGTCCAGGCCGTGATGGCCGGGGGAAAATCAGCCGTTTTTAAATCGAAAGAAGGAGCAGAAGATTCTTCAGCGCTGGGCGCCTCCGCGATGAGGACCTTGCGCGTCGGCGCCCGCGACACTGTCATCGGCATCGCTGCCAGCGGCGTCACAGCCTTTGCCAGGACGGCACTAAAAATCGCCAGGAGCTGTAAAGCCTCTACCATACTTCTGACCTGCAGTGCAAAACCGCCCCAAGGGTTGGCGAAACTCGTAATCTCTTTGAAAACAGGTCCCGAAGTGCTGGCCGGTTCGACGCGTTTGAAGGCGGGCAGCGCCTGCAAGATGGCTCTGAATATTTTGACGACGGGAAGCATGGCGCAGCTGGGCAAGATGTATGGGAATCGCATGGTCGATCTGCAGCCAAAGTCCATCAAATTGCGGGACCGGGCGCTGCGGCTCATTCAGGAATTGGGTCGCGTGAACCGTCTCTCGGCCGAGCGCCTCTTTCGCGATGCCAAAGGCCATGCCAAGACGGGCATCGTCATGGCTCGCTTGAATATTTCGTACACTCAAGCTCAAGAGCAGCTCAGAAAATCGAGAGGTTTTTTAAGAAAAATCCTATGAAACTCAAAGCAGATCAAGAACAAGCGGCTTACCTCGTCCTCAAAGGGCTCGCGTTTTTTGCCGGATGCCCCGAGGATGCGCTGAAAGCCATTCTTTTGACGCTGGATGGCAGAGAATTTGCGGCAGGCAAAGTGATCCTCATGGATCAGGAGATTGGTAAAACGCTTTTTATCCTGGCTTCAGGCTCAGTGGGTGTGTTCAAACGCTTCGGCGGAGAGAAAAAGCAGCTGGCCACACTCAAAGGTCCGGATGTTTTCGGCGAACGTACGATGTTCGAAGAATCTCCGGCTTCGGCGCTCGTGAAGTCGATCGATAAATGTACGGTGTATGCGCTGGAGAAAGCGCACTTTGACACGATTGCCGCTCAGTTCCCTGTGATTTTAGAAGTGGTCAAGAAAAACATGGAAGAACTCAGGCAGAAAAGAATTACTCCCAGCGCGGCCCCAAAAGATACCCAAGACTAAACGTCCCAGCCGTTCCAATCAGCACCAGCCACGTCCACCCCAAAGAGATTACATGCGTTTCGGC
>JANLWZ010000068.1:0-3836 GCA_031364865.1 Elusimicrobiota bacterium | reverse complement strand
GGGGATAGCGACTCGACCCTTTGATGTTTATAAAACTTTCTATGACGGTATTCGTGAAGGGGCTGAGTCACTCACTGAAATTACAGAAAACGATCTAAAGCGCTCGAGGATGTTTTTAGATGCGGAGGGCCATCTTAAGCCGCGTGATGAACGGCAAGCCAACGGGGCGTTTGGAGTCACAGAAGTCAATTTTCTGCCAGTGTCTGAAACACAAAAGCGCATGGCGGCGTTTCAGCAACAATTGAAAGCGCGTTTTGGCAGTAAACTGTTTCTTGTCCACGAAGATGCGGACCCCGCGGAAAAGGCCCGCCATCCTGAAGAAACCATCCTTCATTTCACCACCCAGGGTCTCGAGCTTCAGTGGGAAGATAAGGCGGCAGGCACTTCCAAAGAATACGTGATGCACTCGGACAAGGAGGCGGTGGACCCCGAAAAATCGCCGTTCGCCGAAGTACGCCGCCGTGCTCAAACGATCGAGACCGACGCTTTTAAAATGCAGGTAGCGCGCGTCAATTGGAATCCTTCGATCGGTATCTTCTGGGAATTGCGACCGTACCTTTCTGATCCATCAGAGGATCCTGTCCAAAAACGCCGCGACGCCTGGAACTTGCCGCAGCCGCGCCCGCCGCACGTGACCGCCGCGTATTTCACCCAACCGTTCTCTCCAAGTGAACTGGCAGCGCTGCGCGAGCTCGTCGCGAAGTACCAAAGCCCAGACTATTTTGGCGATATTCACGTTACAGAAGTCAGTGTCATTGCCTATGAAGATCTTTCATTTAATTCAGGATATAAGGTGCTGCAGAGAGTTCCCTTTGAGTCGGCGCGGCATCCCGTTTCTCTCTACGTCACCATACTGACGGCTGGGCGAAGCACCGGGCTTTTCCCGGTCAATAAGATAACCGCGGAATTGACGCAATCCGGCCAAACCATGATTCAGCTGGCCTTTCATCAAATTCACGGATTCGTGGAAGGCCATCCTCCGCTGGCGTCCATGGAACGGATTTACATCAACACCTTGACCTGGATGAAAGACCACCTGCACGCTCAGCTGCCGCCCACCGTTCACATCCTTGGAAAGACAGAGGGCCGGGGGACACTCGCAGAAGCGCTTCTGACCGCTGCGCATTTTCGGCACGATCCGGACGCCATTCTCGCTGTGCTCAACGGCGATAACTATATCCACCCTGTTCCCGAATTTCGTCGAACTCTCACGCGAGCCGCTCGCGTAGCCCAGCGAACACAAGGAATTGTTCTGGTGGGGGTGGAATCAGCCGCTACCGCTGAGGAGTGGTCACGCGTTGGCACGATCTTTTCAAGGCCAGAGTCGGAAGAAGAGGGGGCATTCAAAATCCTGGGTTTCAGGGAACGGCCACCGGCGGATGTCGTGGAACGAGATCGGATCGGCAAACGGCTATGGGCAAGCACCGGTGTCTATGTTTTTTCTGTGCGAGGTTTTGAACGAGCCGTCCAGCACTATCACCCCGCTGGCTATCAACAGTATTTAGTAATGGCCTCAAAAATTGAAAAAGGCGATGAGGCGGGTGCCTTAGAAATGTACATGAAGCTACCGGCAAAGGGGCCGGACCTTTTGAACCCCGCTCAAGAGGTTGAGAATTCTCTGGCGTACGCGCTGATCATGCCGATGACCTTCCTGCCAGCACCAGAGCTGTCGCTTCCTCCACTTTATGTTGTCTCAGGTAAATTCCAATGGATCGATTTAGGCTATTGGGACCGCTTAGAGTGGGTGAATGAGCCGGACGCGGAAGGCAATATTCTCATCGGTAGAGTCCAGGCTAGGAATGTTCAGAGATCGATTATTTTCGCACAACCCGGAAAAGAGATCATCGTGAGAGACATCCAGGACTTGGTGGTCGTGCATTCAGCCAACGGTGACGTTGTCATTATCCCCAAGAACCGGGCACGCGAGGTAAGAACTTTAGAAAGAGATCATCAAACTCTTGCCCAGCCGCGGCTGGAAGAATGCCTTAACTGTGAAGTCACTCATACCGGCCCCGGGCGTGTGTTTGCGCTCGGTGTAAGCAACCTTCAGATCATCCTCGATCAGAACCGCGTCACTGTCTTTCCACGCTCTCCCTCGAGCACCAACCAAAAGCCCGGTGCCGGATTATTCCGCCGCGCCGCTTAAGCACAACCAGTTGTGCGGCCGCCCAGGGGTATGTCATGCGCTTTTTGCCTAATCGTCGATTGGGATGGCGGGCGATTGGAATTGGAAGTTTCGTGACAGCCGTACTTTTTACCGCAGGAAAGTTTCTCTTAGGTCTATATTTGGGGCGCGCCGGCGCCGCTTCTTCCTACGGAGCTGCAGGCTCCGTGTTGATCCTCTTGCTGTGGGTGAATTATTCCGCCTTCATCCTGTACTTTGGCGCAGAATTCACGATGGTCATTGCTGAAAGAACCCACCAAGCTAAAGCTTAATATACCGCTGTTACGCGGCATTGCGAGAGATTGTCCAATAGAGTAGTTCCGACCCCATCGATAGACACCGAAAGCTCAAGCTTATGACCCATTTTATGGACAGGAGATTTCTGCATGCAAAAATCTGAGAAAGCCGCTGAAAGCATTCTGGAACAAGCGATCGACCTCGCGAAGGATCTCGCGCCTACCCTTCCAGGCAACGATCAGCCACTTCAATCTCAGGAAGCCGCCACCGAAACAGACCCCCGAGAGCTGCGCGCCCAATTAACCGATGCGGAGGAGCGTTTGGGATTTGTTCTTGAGAGCATCAAGGATTGCGCGCTGCTTCTGATCGACGTCAACGGGATCATTACGGGCTGGAGCGCCGGGGCGGAAAAAATCCTTGGGTATACTGAAAAAGAGATATTAGGGCAGCCGATCCAAAAAATCTTTACCCCAGAAGACAACGCCGCAAAAATCGCCGATGGAGAGATGGCGCTATCCCGATCCGAGGGGCGCGCCACGGACAACCGCTGGCACGTTTGCAAGAATGGATCCTTGTTTTGGGCTGCGGGCTATATGCGACCGCTTTTCGCTTTTGAAACAGACAAGAAGCTGCGAGGGTACGCCAAACTGGTTCGCGATCTGACAGACATGAAGGAGGCGGAAAAACGGATGGCTGAACTGAACGCCGCTCTGGAAACCCGCGTGACGGATCGCACCCACGAACTAAACGCTGCCATCAAAGACCTTCGCCGAGAGATCGACCAACGCAAAGCCGCTGAAGCGCACCTCCAGGAGACCAATAAATTTGAAGCGATCGGGCGCCTGGCGGGAGGCGTGGCGCACGACTTCAACAATCTCATCACGGGGATCGTCGGAATCACCGCCGCTCTATCAGAAGAGACCGAAGACCCATATGCGCGGGGCGAGCTGGAAGAGATCCTCAAGGCAGCGCAGAAAGCCGCTGAGTTAACGCGGCAACTTTTGGCGATCGGGCGGCAGCAAATCGGCTCGCTGCAAGTAATTAATCCCAACGATATAGTGCAGGAGGCCATGCCATTTTATAAGCGCCTTTTACGTGAAGATATTGCATTGACGACAAGCTTGGACCCAGCGGTGGGAAACGTCAAAGCCAATAAAGCTCAGATGCAGCAGGTGCTGAACAATCTCTTGTTAAACGCCCAGGATGCAATGCCCTCCGGCGGCCCGATGGAAATACGCACCTCCAGCGTCACGCTCGATGCGAGCTATGCACAGGGGCATTTCGAAGTGGGACCGGGTCCGTACGTTGAGTTATCGGTCACGGACCACGGCCACGGGATGGATGAACAGACGCTGGCTCATATGTTTGAGCCGTTCTACACCACCAAAGAGGCCGGGAAAGGTTCGGGCTTGGGTCTTGCCGCGGTCTACGGAAT
>JANLWZ010000020.1:0-2257 GCA_031364865.1 Elusimicrobiota bacterium | reverse complement strand
GTCTGGGTCAGGCACACCACTTTATTGGGATCCGGTACCTTAATATTAGCGACTTCTTCGACGGTGCCGACGACCTGAATCTTATCCGGAGCCTCGCCCGTCGTTCCCACGACTTCATCATGTTCTTTATGGCCGATCAGGATGATGGTATAGCCGTCTTTGACAAATTTGTGGACTTCCAGGTGGACCTTCGTGACGAGCGGGCAAGTCGCGTCGATCACATGGACGTCGCGTTCTTTGGCTTCCTGGCGGACGGCGGGGGAGACACCATGCGCGCTGAAAATGACGAGGCTGCCGCGCGGCGCTTCCTGGAGGTTATCAATGAAGATGACGCCCTGACGTTTGAAAGTGTCGACGACGGCGCGGTTGTGCACGATTTCCTTGCGGACGTAAATGGGGTGCGGAAATTTCTTCAGAGCGATCTCAACGATATCGATCGCTCGAACGACACCGGCGCAAAACCCGCGAGGCCTGACCAAAGTGACTTTCATGGCCAGATTATACCAAAGAGGAAGTTGGGCTTTAGAGAAACGGGGTAAGGGCGTCGGCCACGGCGTTAAAGAGGACGTAGCCGATGTATCCGACGAGACAGGTGGCGAGCATGCCAAAAAGTCCAAGGAAGATGTTGATCGACCCAAGCAGAACACCCGCCAGGATTGCGACGACGGTACAGGTGGTGGCGACGAGACGTCCTAAGTATTGGCAGGCAGAGATAAACCGCACCAGCGCCGGACGCCGGGGTGGCGAAAGCTTTTCAGGGGGCGCGGACACCTGAAGGACCGCACCGCAGGCCGCGCAATACCAGGCACGCAGAATGTTCGTGTGGTGGCACAGGTCGCATTCCTTATAACTGACGTTCTGAACGATCCGCCGCTTGAAGACAAAGAGTTTTTCCCCGAGACCCAGGATGGCCCAGAAGACAGCCCCGAGAATTCCCCCTGTAAGGCCTTCAATGATGCGCCGCGCGGCCCATGTGGGTTTGGCGATATCCATGAGACTTGCGTACATCTGGTATCCGAGCCAGCCGCCTAGCAATCCACCCAGAAAGCCAGACAGCATCCCGGCTAAATAGCGTTCCCGCTTTTTTTCCATCAAGGAACTGACGAGGCCGATCGCGGCGCCGGCACAAGAAAACGTGGCCATGACCGCGGGAATACCGACGTTCGGATCGTTCGAGCTGATCATGTTGGCCGCAACTACGCTGCCAAAAAGACCACCGAGAGCTCCCGCAGTGGCGCCGCGGATTGTTTTGATATTGGATTCTTCCATCATGCCTTCGGAGGCGCCAAGGAAAAGGCCTCCAAGGGCTCCAGACAGCAGAAAATGTCCTGTCTGTGAAAGACTTCCGGTGGCCGCACGGCTGGCTGCCGCCGTCACAACCCAACCTGCCATACCTGATGCGCCGCCGGCGAGGCTCCGTCTTAGAACCCAGGCCATGGTATCGCGCAGGCGGGCCAGTTTCGGGCCGCTCTGGGTCGTGGCAAAGCCGCAGCGGATGCAATAGTCGGTTTCAGTAGGTGATGAGAAATTACAACTGGGGCAGGTCACGGACGGCTAGAAGCCGCCACCGAAGGCTTTGAAAAAGTCGTCGCCTCCGCCGGCATCCTTCTTCTCCACGGACTTGGTCTTCTTGGCTCCGGGCTGTTCTTTTTTGCCGCTGTCCGCGAGGGTGACGGGGTTTACAAAACATTTGCGCAGGCCCTCGGCGAAGGCCAGGACTTTAGAATCGCGGTCATAGTAAAGGTGAAAGGGCGTTTCCTTGTCTGCGGGTTCATAGGAATTACCCAGGCTGTCCCGCTTCTGCTCCCAGTCGGGCGCGTAGACAAGTTTGTTGCGGATGTCGACGCGGTCTTTCTTATCGAAGGGAATGGAAAAGCGGATGCGGTAAATGCCGTTGTAGTTGGTGACGGTCGGGTCGAACATCGAGTTTTCTTCCCCGGGATCTCCCACTCGGACCAGCACGCCTTCCACGGGATTTTCACTGCGGTCAACGACCATTCCGCGAATGTAGCCTTCCAAATATTCCGAATAGCGCGGAGATTTGATGAAAAGAATCTTTCTTTTGCCAGTGACCTTCTTCACAATCGACAGGTCTACGACACGCTCTTCGGCAAAATCAAAGCGGACCAGATCTGCCTTTGTTTCCGCGGAGCTCAACAGCTGAGGCATGATGCAGCCAGCCGCGAGGAAAGTGAAGAGGACGGATCGTGAGGTGCGCATCAGGACGCTCTTGTGTTGGAGGTATCGACACGGCCAT
>JANLWZ010000005.1:0-2385 GCA_031364865.1 Elusimicrobiota bacterium | reverse complement strand
CCGATTCAACCGCTCTCGCACCTCTCCGCCTAGTTCGCTAAATCCGGGGGACTGTCCCTTCCATATCTTGAAGGGAAGGGGACGAACCCTCGAGGAGCTTCCATCGTTCCTATGCTCTATGGTCGATGGCCTCGCGACATTTACTCACCGTCGCGAGGTCAGCCCTACTCCCTTTCCAGGGGAGCCGATTCAACCGCTCTCGCATCTCTCCACGAGCGAGGCAACAAAAAGAAAAAACCCACGGATGCCGCGGGTTTAAATTTGGTGGAGGTGAGGGGGATCGAACCCCTGACCTCGTCGTTGCGAACGACGCGCTCTCCCAGCTGAGCTACACCCCCAAAGCGCCGTATTATACACGACTGCTATAATGCGGCTCCATGAGTTACCAAGTTTTAGCCCGTAAGTATCGTCCGCAAACCTTCGAAGAACTCGTAGGTCAGGCACATGTGGCCACCACGCTCACCAATGCCCTTAAGAGTGAGAAAGTCGCTCACGCGTATCTCTTTTCGGGGCCACGCGGTGTAGGCAAAACGACCACAGCCAGAATTCTTGCGAAAGCGCTCAACTGTGCTGAAGGACCAACGGCTGTCCCTTGCAACAAGTGCGATTCCTGCGAGCGCATTGCTCAAGGCCAGGAGATCGTGGATGTGCTGGAAATCGATGCGGCCTCCAATCGCGGCATCGAAGAGATCCGCGAACTCCGCGAAAACGTTCGTTACGCTCCCGCCCGCAGCCGCTTTAAGGTGTACATCGTTGATGAGGCTCACCAGATCACGCACGACGCCTTCAATGCATTCCTGAAAACTTTAGAAGAGCCGCCCGAGCATGCGATCTTCGTGCTCGCCACCACGGAACATCAGAAAATACCGGCCACGATCCTTTCGCGCTGCCAGCTTTTTCGCTTCAAACGGGTATCGGCCGAAGAAATCTCAAAGCATCTGGAGAAAATATTAAAGAGCGAGAAAATCGCCTCTGAGCCGTCAGCGCTGGCGCGACTGGCCAAGGCCGCCGGAGGTTCTGTCCGGGATGCGCTGAGCCTTCTCGATCAGGCGCTCGCCTATTCCCAGGGAGCGCTGTCCTCCAAGCAAGTCGAAATGCTCATGGGTTTTTTGCCCGAAGAATTCCTCGTGGGATTTGTATCCGCGCTTCTCGAGAAGAAGCCCGCGGGAATACTCGAATGGGTGAAACAGCTCGTGGAAGAAGGATGGGACATCCCCCAGTTTGTTCGTGATTTCCGCGAATTTTTGCGTGAGTCGTTAGTGGATCAAAAAGGCGCAGAGAAAATTGAATTGGCCGGCCGCGACGTTTCGTTAGCGGAAGTCCTTCACATGATCAAAGTCATGGGACAGTGCGTGGATGAAATGCGCTGGAATGATAATCCGCGCCTCGTCCTTGAGTTATACAGTTTGCGGCTGACGCAGCCGTTTGTGGACGCTGGCGAGCTTTTGCGAAGAATCGAACAGTTGGAGAAGCGGCAACCCAGTGCGGCGGCAAACCAGAACGTCGGCGTACCAGAACAGCGGCCTACCAGTGCAGCGGCGAGTGGTAGTTCTAATAAAGAAAACCTATCGCCGCCCCTCAGGTCAGCCGCCTCTCAGGTCAGCCGCCCCTCCGGTGAGCCGCCACTCGCTGCTGCGGATTTATGGAAGCGGCTACTCGCCGAACTTTGGAAAAAGCCCACGGTGGCCTCCCACATGGAACGCGCCGCATTGAAATCGGCGACGGATAAGGAATGGGTTATTGAGTTTGCGGACGCCTTCGGGCTTTCCACGATGGAAAGAAATAAAGGATTTCTTGCTGAAACACTTGCCACCCTGGCGGGCAAGCCCATGATGCTGCAGTTTGTTCAAGGCGCCCCCGAGCGCAGGGACGAGAATGCCGTGGTGGTGCCGTCGGTGGTTTCTGAGGAACGCCGTGTGGCGGAACAAAACGCGCATGTGCAAAAGGTGCTCGGCGTCTTCAAAGGCCGCGTGCGTACAGAGGAGTAGAGCTTTATGATAGGAATGGCGTCATCCCTGGAGCACTTGCGGCAACGGCTGGCACTTTTGCCCAATGTCGGTCCCAAGATGGCAGAACGGCTCGCTCTGCACCTGCTGCGCGCGCCGGATCACGAAGTCCAAACGCTGGTAAAAGCCTTAGAAGAAGCCAGGCGCCATATCCGTTATTGCCCGATCTGCTTTACCTACACCGAAGATACGCCTTGCTCCATTTGTGCAGATGCCTCCCGCGATCCTCTCCTGGTCTGCGTGGTGGAAAATCCTCCGGATGTAGACGCTATCGAAAAGACGAGGGCCTTCAAGGGCCGCTATCACGTGCTCCATGGCGTTCTCTCGCCTTTGGATGGCATTGGTCCCCAAGATATTAAGATCGCCGAGCTGCTCAAGC
>JANLWZ010000353.1:0-2472 GCA_031364865.1 Elusimicrobiota bacterium | reverse complement strand
GAAATCGTGCTGGTCGACGATGAATCCTCCGACCGCACGCTTTTCCTCGCCAAAGAACATGGGGCCAAAGTATTTTCCAAGAAAATGAAAGGCTACGCCTCCCAGAAACAGTTTGCCCTCGAACAATGTAAGGGCGAATGGGCGCTTTCTATCGATGCTGACGAACGCCTCAGCCCGGAACTTATCGCATCGCTGCAGCACGTCGTTACGGATTCCGCTGGCGCGGACGGCTATTTTGTGAAACGACACATGTATTTTCTGGGCAAACGGTTGCGTTATGGCGGGGTGGGACAAGATTGGGTTCTGCGGTTTTTCAGGAGGTCAAAAGGACGCTATGCGCCGCAGGAAATTCATGAACAGGTCGACCTCTCCGGAACGACGGGCCGGCTGCGGGGGCATCTCGATCACTTCTCATATGCCACTCTCGACGATTACCTTCAAAAAATCCCTGCTTACACCAGCATGGCCGCAAAGCAAAGGTGGGATCAGGGTAAACGTTTTTCTTTTTGGCACCACGCCCGACCTGCCTGGGAGCTCTTTCAACGCGTCGTCTTGAAAGGGGCTTGGCTGGATGGCCAGGCAGGCCTTACTTACGCCGCACTTTCGGCACATGCGGCCTGGCTCAGATCGATGAAACTCAAAGAGATGGGACATGGCTCCTAAAAAAGTCCTCATTGTTCGTACGGATCGACTGGGCGATGTTTTGTTGACCACCCCGGTGTCGCGTGCCCTGCGTGAAACGATGCCGGAGGCTAAGATCTCGTGGCTCGTCCGTCCTTATGCCGCGCCGCTCCTGGAGAATAATCCCGATATCGATGACGTCCTTTTGGATAAAGGGGGATCTGTCCTGGAACTGATCCGGCAAATTAAAGAGCAGCACTTTGATGCCGCTATCGTCGCCTATCCCCGCTGGCGTGTATGCTGGGCGCTGTGGCGCGCGGGCGTGCCCCTTCGCATCGGTCCCGCCAGTAAGTGGTATTCCTTCCTGCTGAACAGACGGCTCTGGCAGCATCGTTCGCAAGGCGAAAAGCATGAAGCCGATTTTAATCTGGAACTCCTGGGGGGGCTGGGTCTGCCGTTCAAACGCGCGCAGACGCGCATCGTGCTCACGCCTGCCGAGCGTGAATCGGCGAAAAAGACGCTGGCCTCGCACCGCATCTCTTTTGAGAAACCCATCGTTTTCCTGCACCCCGGCTCCGGAGGCTCTTCCCAACGGTGGCCTTTATCACATTTCATGCGTCTGGGAGATGCCTTTCAGTCTAAAGGGAAGCAGGTCGTGGTGACAGGGGGTCCCGGAGAGGATTATCAGAACATCATGATCGATCAGATGGACCGGATTCCTGTTTTTATTGCGGCGGGGAGTGTAAGCCTTAGAGAATTGGCAGCCCTATTTTCATGGGCGAGTCTCATCGTGTCGAACTCCACCGGACCTCTGCACATGGCGGTCGCGTTGGGCGTCCCAACCGTCTCAGTTTATTCGCCTATTCTGACCTGCCACCCCAAACGGTGGGGGCCCTACCCCTCTTACGTAGAAAAAGACCAGCAGCATGAAGTGTTTGTGGCGCCTTCTTTAGGGGAAAATGGATCGAATAGTGGAGATATGGCAGCCGTCTCTGTGGAGGACGTCTTAGAGGCTGGCGGACGCTTAATTAAGCAGCGTCTTCGTTGAACTCTTCATCGTGGTCGAGGGGTTCGATGGCGCTCATGCCGCGCTTCACCTGTTCGATGACATCGCTTGAAGTGAGTTCTGCTAGGGCTTCGAACGGCACGGCCCGGCCATCCTCTTCAAGAGGTGCACCCGCATCGGCGTCGATGTTGAGTTCGTCGTGGGACTTTTTTTTCTTTAGTGGTTTCATAAGTTAATGTCCCGCTGGGGGACGCGCTCAATCTAGCCCCGAAATCTGTGGTGTGCAAGTAAAAAATAGACCTGTTGAAGAATGTATGCGTAATATGGACCAAAACCCGTCAAATCTTCTTGTCGTTCAGCTTAAAAGGGCTGGTGACATTATTGTGACAACGCCGGTTTTGCCTGCTCTGAAGGAAGCGTTGCCGCAGGCTTCCATCGACTTTCTCGTCGACAAGGCGTTCGCACCGCTGCTGAGGCACCATCCCTTGCTTCGCGCAGTGCACCTCTATGACCGGCAGGCACCCTGGAAAACGTGGCGCGCACTGAGAGCGGCGAAGTATGACGTCATTTTGGATTTTCAGAGCTCACCCAGGTCCATTCTCTGTGGCATCGCCTCAGGCGCGAAATTTCGAGCCGGTTACAACGTCACTTTTTGGGGTAAATTCTTGAACAAAGCCATGAAGCGCCCAGGCCGCGGCCAATCCGTCACCGAGGGCAAGATGGATCTTGTGCGATGGCTCTTTCCGCAAGCTGGCAAAGCGGGAGACCGGAAGATTTTTCTACAACAGAGCGAAATGGATTGGGCGGGGAAAATCCTCGGTCAATCACCGGGTTCCAGAAACGTG
>JANLWZ010000339.1:0-2701 GCA_031364865.1 Elusimicrobiota bacterium | reverse complement strand
CCTCGTCCGCGGCGCCTTTCGGCCTGCCCCGCATCTTGTGCCGGGCCAGATTGACCATCTTTTGAAAGTAGCCCTCCCAGAGACGCTGGGCGGCGAGAGCGTCGCCAGCCTTCATGGCCTCAATCCACATCGTGACGGACCCAGACGACGACATCGACGACTCCAGCATAATCCGAGAATTCAAGGAATTCTCCATGATTGTACGGTTGTGAACAGCCACCTGCAACCGCGAGAGCGGCGATGGCAAACGCCAAAGTCCTATTTTTTTTCTCCACGACTGTCGGGTTGCGATTCCGAATCGGCAGTTCCTTATATGCGTCGTGAAACTCGACATTCGATGGAAGAAGGAATCCAACTGTGAAACGCTGTTTCATCATTCTCTGCCTTCTGTCGATGCTGGCCGGATGTACGCAAGCCCAGGAGGTTAAGCCATTACGCTGGGGCGCCGATGCAGATGGCGGCATGCCCTATGCTTTCAAAGATCCTGTCGATCCAAGCAAGTTGATCGGTTTTGAAGTCGATTTGGCCAACGCATTGGCGAAGGAACTGAATCGGCCCATCGAATTCACGCAATATCCATTCGATAAGCTAGCCGACGGCATCGTGCGCGGTGATCTCGATTTCGCCATGAATGGGCTGGAAATTCGCCCCGACCTTTGGCGCAAAGTTGATTTCACGCGCCCGTACTACGTCTATAAGCTCCAGCTTGTGGTGCGTGCGGACGATGATCGCATCAAACAATTCGAGGACGTCAGAAAAAACAAGTCAATGGTAATCGGCACGCTTGAAGGCACCGCTGCTGAGCGATTCCTCGACAAGTTGAACGTGAAGAAGAAATCGTACGGTGATCAGGAGGGGCCATTCCAGGATCTACTCAAGGAAAACGATGGGGTATTGCTGGACCTGCCAATCATGACGTACTACGCCATGAATGATGCCACCGTCCAGTATGCCAGGCGCACGACCAAATTCAAGTTCGCAGGAGAGGCGATCGAGCCAGGCGTGTACGCCATCGCCGTTTCCAAAAACAACAAGGACCTAAAGGACGAACTCGACCGCGGTCTACTCAAACTGATTCAAGACGGCGAACTCCAACGCATCTACCAGAAATGGCATATTTGGAACGACGATCAAAAGATGCTCGACGAACTGGAGAAACTCAAGGCCTTGGTTGGTTACGAGGCCGAGTTCGATTCGTCGCCGATGACATTCGTGGCGTTCTTTCCGCAGTTATGTGCGGGCGCCATGGTCACCGTGCAAATCGCGGTGGCAAGCATGGCGATGGCAATTGTGCTTGGTCTGGCGATTGCCCTGTGCCGTTTGTACGCTCCGCGGCCGGTACAGCTACTCGCGATAACCTACGTCGAGTTCTTCCGCGGCATTCCAGTATTGCTCCTGCTCTATTTTCTGTACTTCACGCTGCCGGATCTGGCGGGACAGTACCATCTCCCCGTCGATCTAAAAATGAGCGCCTGGTGGGCGGGCGTCATCGGCTTCGGTCTGAACTACGCGGCTTACGAGGCGGAAATTTATCGCGCCGGCATCGGCTCGATTTCAGTAGGGCAATGGGAAGCGGCGGCGGCGCTGGGTCTATCGAACAAGCAGGCTTTCCGCCGAATCATCTTGCCGCAAGCCATTCGCGTCATCCTGCCGCCGATGACCAGCGATTTTGTCGCTTTGTTCAAAGACACCAGTGTTGTCAGCGTGATTGCGGTCGTCGAGTTGAACAAACATTATCAGATCCTGACCAAATCGGGCGCCGACATCATGCAGGTGGCGCTGACCACTGCCGCCCTCTACCTGATTATGTCCGTGCCTCTCGGTTATGCGTCTCGCTATCTGGAACAACGCTGGGGAACGAAAGGATGACCACCATGCAGAATGGCGAATTCGAGATCTCGATCAACGATCTGACCAAACGTTTTGGTGATCGTCTCATCTTGGACCAGGTCAATCTGACCATTCCGTCCGGCCAAACCGTTGCGCTGATCGGACCATCTGGGGGCGGCAAATCGACGCTGCTACGCTGTCTCAACGGGTTAACCCCATTCGACAGCGGCGAGATTCGCGTCGGATCGCACACGCTCCGGCCCAGCCAACGGGCAAACGGCAACGCCATCGTACAACAACTAAGGCGTCTGTTCGGCATGATCTTTCAGGATTTTCAGCTGTTTCCACACCTGTCAACGTTGGCCAACATCATCGAGGCCCCGCGCCTCGTCCTGGGGTTGGATCAGGGAGCCGCCGTCGAACGCGCACGCAAATTATTGAAGCGAGTAGGCCTGGCAGACCATGAAAACGCCTGGCCGCAGCAATTGTCCGGTGGCCAGAAGCAACGTGTGGCCATCGCACGAGCGCTGGCAATGGAGCCACGTGCCTTGCTGTGCGACGAGATTACCTCGGCCCTAGATCCGGAGCTGAAGAACGAGGTCTTGTCCGTTCTGGAGGATCTGAAGCGGGAAGGCCTGACGTTATTGATGGTGACGCATGAGATCGGTTTCGCCCGTCGTGCCGCAGATCGCGTCATCATGCTGGTCGACGGCAAGATCATCGAGGACGGTCCACCAGCCGAGGTTCTGGAACGGCCAAAGTCGCGTCGCGCCCAGTCGTTCTTGAGAAGTGTGCTCGGATGAATAGGAAAGAAGGCTCTATCAGGGGCTTTCCTCGCATTTGATCATTAAGATACAGAACATTCACGTGG
>JANLWZ010000297.1:0-1989 GCA_031364865.1 Elusimicrobiota bacterium | reverse complement strand
CGGAGGCGGGACAACACGTGCGAACGCTGAAGTAACAGATCTCACAAACTCCAAAAGCCCAGTTGTCATTTCCGAAACACCAAATCCACCCATCAAGGGTAAATATTTCCTAAACATATCCACTCCAACCGAGATCAGGTTTTTTTGCGAGCAACAAGACCAGATCGTTCTTATTGATTCGAGCTATCATGAAAACTATTTTTCCAAAAAAGGCTCTTTTGCCATTCTTCCTGTCCCCTGCCAAATGGACTGCGGCATGGGGCGCTGCGGTTGCCAGGACTTCCTTGGCAACTACTTCATGCGAAGCAATCATCCTATGTGTGACGATGGAGAAGATGAAAAGAAAAACAAGGCGTGTTATGAAGACTTTCGGAAGAGATGGCGCGATGATGAAGCTGATTTTGAAAAGAATGGATTTCGTATCGAGCAAGATCCTATTGCGAAGCAAGGATGCCGCACAATGGAGGGAAAATCGCTTTCAGCAATCTGTACGACTGAGCGAAGGACCCTCTATATTCATAAAGTGGATAACAAGTTTGTCTATACGACCTACGACTTTAAGAGTTCTGACTGGGAGATTGCCTCAACAGATATCGTCTCTAAGCAGGCGAAGTGGGAGAAGGAGACAGGGGATCAAACCGCCATCCATTTTGAAAAAGGAACTTACCGATACCGCTTTGAAATCCAACACCCCCGATCCTTCGCCTCTGGGACCATCTCCGTCTTTAAAGATGACAAGAAACTTCAGACAGAATCCTGCAAACTCTTATATTTCGACAAAGCCAACTAGGGTGAATGGTGTCGTTGATCACATATCACATTCTAGGACGATGAATCTTTGAATGGTGTCGTTGATGACAGAATGAAGAAGTAATGGTGCCCACGCGGACCCTATTGTCGTTGTCATTTCGCCGAAACACCCCTTGAAGGTGGTGTACCACTTGTGTTACACTTACGTCGGAGGATAAATTATGCCTGCAAAGAATCCACGTGTGAATGTCGTTCTGGAAGCTCCTCTGTTTGAGGCGGTAGCCCGCCTTGCCAAAAAGGATGGGGTAACGCTGTCTTTAAAAGTGCGGGATCTCGTCCGCGAAGCCGTTGAGCTCTACGAAGATGAATACCTTGCCTCGGTTGCAGCAGAACGTGAAAAGTCTTTTGTTCGCTCCAAAGCTCTTTCTCACGGCCAGATATTTGGGCACCTCAAACATAAACGCGCCGCATGAGCTTTGTCGTGCTCTATCACCCTGCGGTGATGAAGGATCTTTCCTCCATCAATCGAAACATTCAGTCGCGCATTGAGGCGGCTATCTCGGGGCGGCTCCTGCAGGCGCCTCAGTCTTATGGGAAACCGTTAGCGGCTAGCCTTGCCGGATACTGGAAGATGCGCGTGGGGGACTACCGCGTCATCTACAAAGTCGTGAAAAATGAGATTTGTGTGTTGGGAATCATCAACCGCCGGGATGTGTATCGCGAAATTCTAAAACGCCTGTCCTGGAACCCTTAGTCACTGAGAAGTACGGGGTCTGACCTGCCTACCGGCAGGCCCCGCGGCGGATTAACTGTTTAAAGGTATGTATTTGATGAAAAGCGATAGAAGTCCGAGAAGAACAAAAAACCCAACAATCAGGCTCAGTACGCCGAATAAAATCCTGTAAATCGAACCGCTTATTATTCCCATAAGGGAGACCTTGCCCGTGAGCAATCGCATTGTTCCAACAATGAAATAACTTTCTGCGGCAATACCAAGTAAGCCGATCCCTATCTGCATGATTATGGATGTGGGTTGTGAATATAAGATTGCCCCAGCTGCGATGCAGCAGATAGAACCTACAAAAAGGCAGAAAGCCCCATTCTTTCGAATCGAGGTTGGCGACGACTGCGCATTCGGTGTCATAAACGCCCTATCAAGCACGTTTTGAATGAACCAATTCAGATAATTCTGTAACAAAATGTCTGCAGGCACAAAACCAGCATAGCGTAATTGGCAGG
>JANLWZ010000352.1:0-2607 GCA_031364865.1 Elusimicrobiota bacterium | reverse complement strand
ACAGCAAAGAGCTGCACGTCATCACCCGTTCGCAGACGAATCACACCAGGGGCGAGCGCCGCGGCAAGCGGAGCATGGTTATCGAGAATGCCCAATTCACCGCCAGCGGCAGGAATAACAACTGAATCCGCTTGCGTTTGCAGAACTTTGCGTTCTGGCGTCAGGATGTCTACTGTAATGGCCATTATGTTCTTTCAGACGTCATCCCCCACGGACTCTGGTGGGGATCCATGCATGGATCCCGGCCCTACAACCGGCCGGGATGACGGTAATTGTTAAGTTCCTACCGCCTGCAGCTTCTTTGCTTTTTCGATCACTTCATCGATCGAACCCACCATGTAGAACGCCTGTTCCGGCAGGCTGTCGTGCTTTCCTTCGATAATCTCTTTGAAGCTTCTGATGGTATCCGCGCGTTTTACGTAGCGGCCGGGTTGTCCGGTAAAGTTTTCAGCGACGAAGAACGGCTGCGACAAGAACTTCTGAATTTTGCGCGCGCGGGAGACGAGCATCTTGTCGTCTTCCGAAAGTTCGTCCACACCCAGGATCGCGATGATGTCCTGGAGGTCCTTATAGCGCTGAAGAATCTTTTGCACCGCGCGCGCCACCGCGTAATGTTCTTCACCCACGATCTTGGGATCGAGAATACGCGACGTGGACTCGAGTGGATCCACGGCCGGGTAAATTCCGAGCTCTGCGATCTGACGCGAAAGAACGGTCGTCGCGTCTAAATGTTGGAAGGTCGTTGCTACACCAGGATCTGTTAAGTCGTCAGCGGGAACGTAGACGGCTTGAATCGAAGTGATGGAGCCTTTCTTGGTGGAAGCGATACGCTCCTGGAGCGCTCCGACTTCCGTTCCCAGCGTTGGCTGATAACCCACGGCTGAAGGCATACGTCCTAAGAGCGCCGAGACTTCGGCGCCGGCGAGCACGTAGCGGAACACGTTATCGATGAAGAGAAGAGTATCGGCACCTTCCACATCACGGAAATATTCGGCTTGTGTGAGCGCGGTAAGACCCACGCGTGCGCGCGCGCCTGGCGGCTCATTCATCTGGCCGAACACGAGCACCGTTTTAGAGAGTACAGAGTTGCCATCGGAAAGCTTCGTGTGCTGCATTTCGAGCCAAAGATCGTTACCTTCGCGGCTTCGCTCGCCCACGCCGCCGAATACGGACACTCCGCCATGCTGCTTAGCGACGTTATTGATGAGTTCTTGAATAATAACCGTCTTGCCGACGCCTGCGCCCCCGAAGAGTCCGACCTTGCCACCCTTCTGATAGGGCTCGAGCAAATCGACAACTTTAATACCTGTTTCAAAGATCTGAGGTTTTGTTTCCTGATCGATAAACGCCGGCGGAGGCCTGTGAATGGGCAAGCGGTCCTTCGTCTCGATAGGACCTTTCTCGTCTTTGGGTTCGCCTAGAACGTTCATGAGCCGCCCCAGACAATTGCGTCCGACCGGCACAGTGAGCGGCGCTCCCGTATCGATGGCTTCCATGCCGCGCTGAAGACCTTCTGTGGGTCCTAGAGAGATGGCGCGGACGATGTTATCGCCCATATGCGATGCCACTTCCACCACTAACCGATTACCATCGCCAGGCTTCTCCTTGGTCGAAAGCGGAATGTACACCGCGTTGTAGATGGCCGGCAGTTTGCCTGCGGGAAACTCGAGGTCCACTACGGGACCGATGACTTGAACGACTTTACCTGAACTCATAATGACCTCCCATGAATAATGCTGCGTAACTTAAATAGATCGCGAATACTTAATTTTTGAAACTTGATCCCATAGCGGCAGGGCTCTTGCGACATCCCAGGATCCTGGCGATACACCACCATGCCGCTTAAATGGAGCGACTCAAAACGCACCTTCACCTGACTGCCTTCAGGCCAACTCACCGGCGCAATCAGTCCCATGCCGCCTAAACTGACGTTCGTGGTAGACCCTTCACTTTCAAGACCGTAGAGCGGGTTATCCATCTTGCAGGGCACAGTGAGCGCCTTCCTTAAAAAAATACGACGCTCTTTGCCCAGTCCTGCCTGCGTCGGATCCCAGGTCTGGCGCGAGTGCCGGTGCGCCAAAAAGATATCAACGAGGGCGCTCATCATAGTCCAAAGTCCAAGGTCGAAAGTCTAAAACCTGACAGCTTTAGCAACTTTGGACATGGGACTTGCGACTTTGGACATGTCATTTGAGCGCTTCGGCGCCGCTCACGACTTCCAAGATTTCGTTGGTGATGGAACTCTGTCGCGTCCTGTTCATCGAAAGCGTGAGCGCGTTCATGAGGTCTTTCGCGTTGCGCGTCGCATTGTCCATCGACGCCATGCGCGCGCCTAATTCGGCGGCACTGGATTCGAGAAGCACCCGGAAGACCTGTGACTTCAAAAATCGAGCGATCACCGATTCCAACAGTTCTTCCTTCGTTGGCTCATAGATAAAATCGGGATACTCGGGCGTTTCAACGCCTTCTACAGGTGTAAGGGGTAGCAGTGTTTTGATCATAAGCTTCTGCTGGATCACCGACTTGAATTCGTTGTAAAGCATGTCGACAGCCACTACCTTGGGACTACCGAAAGCCTGCACGAGATCCTGCGTGATGAGTTCCGCA
>JANLWZ010000261.1:0-2507 GCA_031364865.1 Elusimicrobiota bacterium | reverse complement strand
CAATGCGCTTGGCGCACTGGCCATCATTGGCATGACAGAACATGCGGATGACCTCTTCGTAGGGCATAGGATTGGGTATCCTGAAGTCTCCATTTTGAAGAATACCAGGTAATTCATCGATCGAGCATTCCCCACCGACGTAATGCATGAAGGCCTCAGGATTATCGCCGCTCACGACCATATAGCATTCCGCGCGCGACGTCGCGCTCTGCTGCATGATTTCCATGACCTCGGGCTTGAGATACAGGCGTTTATAGCCATAACCGTCAAAACGTTTCGGCGGAAGCTTCGCCAGCGTCTCTTTTCCCAGCGGCAGGCTGCCTTCCTGGAAATCGACATAGAGGATCGGTTTTCTAAACAGGGCAAAGTCCATAAAGACGGTACTTGTGATGGTGATGCCTAAATCGCAATGCTTGAAACACAGGTAGCCATCGGAGTCATCACACACTGGGACATGGGGCGTCAGCTGCTCCCAGGAAGGTCGCGACGTATCCTCGTAGGCCTCGCCGCGCTTGTGTCCGGCGTAATCCGAAGGATGACCTTTGATGATTAAGTTGTATTTGCCGGAGTCTTTGACGATTTTGCAGATCTGCTTGTAGCGCTCTTTGTACCAGTCGGAATGGGTTGCTGGGGATTCAGGAAGCCAGACGATGATGGGCTTGGCAGGATCGAGACGGTATTTGAGGCAGAAGGCTTCCCGCGTGCTCGAGAGCACTTCGGGCGCCAGCGCCCGGTCGTATTGAACACTACCCGTAACAACAATCCGGTCTTCCGTGACGCAGCCTGACTTGAGCAATCGCTTTTTATGCCACAGGCCTGCGACGGCGACGAGATCCGGATCTTCATTCTGCAAGTCAGCGCCGCCTGTGTTCTGATGAATGATGCGGTATTTGCCCAGATCGGTGGCGATTTGTTCAAACGCCTTTTCGCGAGTGATCTGTTGAACAAGAATGTCGTGCTCTTTCAGCAGCTTTCGGAATTGAGAGTAACTCGATAGGACGACAGCACCCACATCCAGGAAAGGTTTGCGGGTGAGCACTTCCGCTGGAAAATTAGTGGCCGGGTATTGTCGACGATTGAATCTCGGGCCCGGAACGGCATAGGTCGTCGAGTAACCACGCTTACGCAATTCGTATACGAGAGGAATGTCGCGTTCGTAGTGGCTGGGATGCGCATGAACAGTCAAGACGAGTACTTTTTGAATGGTCTTGCTCATGAGACGTTCCTTCGTTCGGGCAGCGGTACAAATGGCAAAAGACAAAGACAGAAAAGGCCAAAGAAGGACAATGCGAAGGCCTGTTGTACAAACGCCGGTTTAAAAACGAAATGGACGTCGTGAGAACCCCTGTCGATATCGACCGCTCGGAATGTATCGCGAATAGGTCTGATCACCTGTTCTTTACCGTTCACATACACTTTCCAGCCCGGGTAATAAGTATCGGTCACGATAAGAGAGGCTGGTCGATTCGAAGAAACGCTGATATTCACCTGATCTCCGTGATCGACAAAAGACTTTACCTGCGTCATTGCATAGTTCTTTACCTGGACGCCGTCCCACGCCTCGGCCTCTGATCTCGACAACATGAACGCGCGCGGATACGCCAAGGGGTTACGATATAAATGGAGGGGCGGCTGCACGGCAACTTCGATAAACGGTTTAGTAAGTCGCTCTGTGGTCAGTACCCAGCCGGCCGAGACGGCACGTCCTGCTTCGCTCAGCATGGATGTTGGCTTTTCCCAAGCCACCATGCCGTAGCGATCTGATCCTGGAAAGTGTTTACGGAAATAGGCGTAGTAATTTGCAGGGAAGTCGCTCATCCATCCTGTGTAGTTATGCCAGTGGTTCATGACACTTAGGTTCGCAGACCAACGGATGAGGAATAGGTTCTCGTAGAGATCATCGGTTGGCAAGTTAGGTTGGAATACGGCAGTCCGGAAAAAAGGACCCGTGTTTTGAATTTTAGTGATGAGCGGGTCGCTATCAAATATATGGCGGTTGTGCTGCACGGGATGGTAATACAGGCTGTACTGTCGCACTTCGGGACGCTCGCGATGATTGATGAAATAGAGCTGCTCGAGCGCCAAAATTGAGACAGGCAGTAACCAAAGAAAACCTATAGACTTTAGCCACGTGGGTGGAGAGCGTCTGGAAATGACATAGCACGCGGCTACTATGACCCACGCAAGTGTCCAGCCCGCAGGTGTCATTCTTTTAACGATGCTGATGTGTGCGCCCCGCCAGATGAAATAGCTCGCCGCTCCAAGAACCATGAGGGCCACGATTTTGCATATCGGTCCGTAGATTTCTGGAAGATCCATACGCCGCGCACGAAAATAGGTGTCGAAACGAACGCTCGCCAAAACAATGAGACTTGTTACGCTCATGAAGAGTCCTCTGCGGAATAGGTTCACCGACATATCCATGGGGTAAAGAAGTTTTGCGTTCCAAGAAAGCGGTGCCAAATTGAGCAGAATCAGGAAAACAGCATAAAAAAGCCAGAATCGAA
>JANLWZ010000251.1:0-2509 GCA_031364865.1 Elusimicrobiota bacterium | reverse complement strand
GACAACTCAATTCCGCTGGATTCCTGCTCTCGCTGCTTCATGCGATACCAGCTCCTTTCTTGAGGCCGGCGCGGATCAGGTTCTGTGCGTCCCACGGATCAACAACTTCAATAAACACCCAGCGGCCGAAGCCGCCGTGGTTGTTGATGGCCGGCACCCAAAGTTCACGCGCCGCGGGGGAGTTGGCTGCGGAAAGACATCGTGCTGGGTCGCCGTTTGCCCGAGCCGCTTCCAAGCGTCAGTTCCAGGAATTGACTTCGATCCAGGACCACTTACAGAAGCGGTGAGCTTCGCTCAAGCCTTGTTCCCGCTCGGCGATATGCAGCGTCTCAAATTCTCGTTGCCTCAAACAGACACCAACTAAGATGGAGTGAACGCTTAACACGCGAAGCAAACGTAAACCCGGAGGTCCGCTATGGTCACCAACGACATCTTCGTCAACTTCCTGGACTGCAAGCGCAAAGCGTTCCTTCGCGCCGCCGGTTCTTCCGGACAACCGGCGGACATCGAGACGATTCTGATCGACCTGGGGAATGTCTATCGGCGGCAGACATTGGAGAAATTCCTCGCCCCGTACAGTGAGCAGGATGTCTTGCATGATCCGCCGCGCCTGGAGGTGGCCCTCAAGAGCGCGCCGCCGGTCATCGTCAACGCGACTGCTTCGGCCGATGGCCTGTCTTCATTGATTCAGGTCGCAGAGCGGATGAAAGGGATGGACGAATGCACTGCGCCTGTTTATATCCCGGTTCTCTTCATCCGCAATGAAACCGTCTCACGCGCCGACAAGTTGCTTCTCGCCTTCAACGCGCTGGCCTTATCTTCGGTTCAGGGGGTATTACCGTCTATCGGCAAGATCGTCCACGGCAACAGCCACAAGGTGCTGAAGTGCAAAATCGAGCCCCTCGTGAGAGAAGTGCGGAAGTTCATCGAACAGATCCGGGCTATCCAGGCAGAAGTCGCCGCCCATCGTGTGACATTGAACCGACACTGCAACATTTGCGAGTTCCGGGCCGACTGCCAACGGCTGGCAGAAGAGGCAGATGACCTGAGCCTTCTGCGTGGCATGTCGCAGCAGGAAGTCGAAAAACAACGCAGCCGCGGTGTCACGACGGTCACCCAGTTCGCTTACACCTACCGGCCCGGCAGGCGAGGCAAGCGGAAGACTGGCAAGGCTCGCAAGCATGACCACGCTCTCCAGGCTGTCGCCATTCGAGACAAGAAAGTTTACGTCCTGGACAGCCCCACGGTCCCACGCTCCCGCGCCGCAATCTACCTCGACATCGAGGGCGTCCCCGACCGGGGCTTCGATTATCTCATCGGCCTCGTCGCTGTGGTGGACGACTGCACTACGACCCACTACTTCTGGGCCGACGACCGTACTCAAGAAAAGGCTATTTGGGACGCTTGCAGCCAAATCATCAACAGCTTCGAGGACTACACGCTGTACCATTACGGCCAGTACGAACTGCGCTTCCTCGACCGGATGCGCGCGCTGGTCGATGAGGAGGGAGTGGCAACGATCGACCGCATCTGCGCCCGGTCGTGCAACGTTCTGGGGGCCATCTATTCGCACATCTACTTTCCGACCCGTTACAACGGCCTGAAAGACGTCGCGACTTTCCTGGGCGCCACCTGGACCGCCGCCAATGCGTCGGGCATCCAAAGCATGGCGTGGCGTTTGGCCTGGGAGACGAGCCGAGACGAAACCCTCAAGCAGGAATTGCTTCGCTACAACTTGGAGGACTGCCTGGCGCTCCGGCGGGTCACCGAGTTTGTCCACTCAGTTTGCGAAGGTGCAGTACCGCAAGCGGAAGACCTTGGACCGACAATCGCTTCCGCAACGGACCTCCAGTCGGTGGGCGGCAGTCATTTTGGCAAGATCAAGTTTTTCTGCCCGGAACTGGATCTCATCAACAAGTGCGCCTACTCGGACTACCAGCGGGAGAAGATCTACGTCCGCACGTCTCCGGCTGTGCGAAATAGCCTCCGGCGAAAGGAGCGACTCAAGAAGAAAAGCCTCAGAGTGAACCAAGAGGTGATGTTCCCCAGCCCTGAGATCTGTCCATAGTGCGGGGGTATCGATCTCAAAAAACACTACAAAAAGCACGCTCGAAAGGTCGTGGCGGATCTGAAATTCACAGCCTGCGGCGTGAAGCGATGGTCCATTTGCTACTGTTCGAGACATTCCAAATGCTTGCAGTGCGGGCTGACATTCGCGGCGGAAGGGTATCGCGCACTTGGGTTATCCCATTATGGCAGCAACCTGTCTAAATGGGTGGCATACCAGCACGTCGCCCTCCGCCAGTCGGGTCGGGATATTGCTCTGAACCTCAACGACCTCTTCGGATTCTCATTCGAACGAGGGATACTCTCTCAAATCATTCCCTCAATGGCCAAGCAGTACCGGGTCACGTACGAGCGGCTGAAGGACAAACTTCGGCATGGTTCTTTGATCCACGCCGACGAAACTAAGGGAGAGGTCAAGCAACACTCCGGCTATGTCTGGACC
>JANLWZ010000219.1:0-13252 GCA_031364865.1 Elusimicrobiota bacterium | reverse complement strand
CCTCCCAAGAGCCATCCCAGCGGCAGATTCAGTTGGATTTCCGCGCCTTTGCTTTGTTCAAAACGCTCTAGATCGATCGCCTCACCAGGATTGGTCAGATCCGACTTCCTTTCGGAGCCAAAAAACCGGAAGGCGGCAAGGCTTTTCCGAGGCAACGGCAGCAAATAGGACGAACGCACATACGAGGATTGGACAGCACGCCTGGCAGCAGGTGTAGGAGAAAATTTATCGATCTCTTGGTTGTACTGATTCGTGGGAATGTCGGGGATGATCTGGCCGGGAGATCCGGCGTTGTTGTGATGAGCGCCCATATCCAGGAGAAGCTTTCCACCTTTGCCCATGGCCAAGCCGGCATTTCCGCCAACATTGTAGGCACGCGCATCGGCATTGGAGCGGAAGCCGCTTTCATGCTGCTGGTTGCCGAAGAAAAAGTAATCGAAAGGCCCTGCACGCGAGCCGGCATCTAAGTGATACACCTGTGCGCTGTACGCGCGGCCGTCGTAACCAATATGCGCTAGAGGAAGCCCGTAATTTCCAGATCGCTTGCTGACGACATTGACGACACCGCCTAAAGCATTTTGTCCATAAAGCGTCGACATCCCCCCGCGTACGATTTCAACGCGATCAATCTGGTCGATGGGAATTTCCGACAACTCCGCCGCGCCGAGGCCGACTCCGGAAACCGGACGGCCATCCATGAGTACGAGCGTCTGTTCAGGCGTGGAGCCGCGGACCCTGAGGGACATAGGATCCCCATACGTGCTTTTTCTGAAGACGTGCATGCCAACCTGGTTGGCGAGACCTTCCGCGAGGTTGCGTGCGCCCATCTGGCGCATGCTTTCGGCTGGAACAACGCTAGCGCCTGCAGGAAGTGGAATATCCCCCAAAGGGGACCGTATGAGGGTTATAAAGGAAGCTGAAGTGGAACCACCATCCGTCATGGCCGCGGGAAGCGGAAATTGTGAACTTTCGCCTTTCAAGGCAACAGGATGCGCGGTTTCCGTGGATGCTGCGGGTTCATCAGCCGCAAAGCACGCACCCGCAAAAACCGCGCAGAGTAAGACGATAAAAAGCCGCCGCACGCGGCTAGTGTACTAATAGTTTTACGAGCTTTTGCCCCCGAAGCGCAAGGAGACGCCGCCGAAATATGTCCGTCCTGGCATCGGAAATCCTGAGCGTTCCTCATAGCGTTTATCAGTAAGATCATTCACACCGGCATAAAGCTCCACCTGCCGAATTTGGTAGGCAGCACGGATATCCCACAGGAGGCGATCACCAATTTTAGCGCCGGACATATCATTCCCTTCATAACTGGAGGCCATGTAGCGCAGGTTGTTATCAAACGTCAAGTGCTCGCCAAGCTTCAAGGTGATTAAGTCGTTGACGGTATGTCGTGGGCTGAGACGCAAGACCACATACTCCGTGAAGCCCGAAGGCTTGCCCATGTTTTCGAGATAGGTGTAATTCAAACTGTGGCGCACCGCACTAGCGACTGTATGGTGGATCTCAGTTTCGAATCCCTGCCGTCTGGCCGTTCCGACGTTCACCGTCGTTGCCGCGGGATCCGACGTCGTTTGAATGAGGTCGGAGATGTTCGATCGGAAATACGTTAATTTCACACCCGACGTTCCTTTGTGCAGTTCAATACCGGCGTCATACGTCCACGCACGCTCTGGCCGCAAGTCCGGATTTCCTTCGAAGCTGAATCCAAAGCCGAAGTCGGTGAAGGGATAATAAAGATCATCAAGCGTCGGAGCGCGGAAGGAACGCGCTGCCGATCCTGAGAATCTCAGCCATTCGGTCGCATCCGCCAGGACTTGCACACGCGGATTTTTGGTTTCACCGAATTGGCTGTGGTGATCGTAACGGCCGCTCGCAATGAGTCCAAGCCATTTGTACCGGAAGTTTTCTTCCAGGTAGACGCCCCAGTTTTCCACACTTGCCACAAAGTTGTTGTCCGGAGTGGTTCGATCGCGGCTGTCGAGCTTATCACGCAGGAACGATCCACCCGCGGTGAACCCAAGCGGCAAATCCAGTTGCCCTTCGAGCCCTTTACTCTGCTCGTGCCGATCCGTGTCCACCAAAAAGGTGGGTATCGCGAATTCTACCTGACGCTCGGATCCAAAACCGCGGACGGTGGCCTGCATATTCGCTGCTAATGGCAGTATGTAGGAAGTGCGAATGTATTTGGAATCCGTCAGTTGGCGCGCATCAGGTGTGGACGCTTGTTTTTCCACTTCATTGTCGAATTGATTCACGGGAATCGCAGGAGACAGTTGGCCAGGGACGCCCGCGTTGCTGCCGTAACCAGCGACATCAAAGAGCAGTTTTCCGGCCACCCCCATCGAGACGCCTAAATTTCCGCCGATGTTGTAGGTTTTGGCATCGGAATTGTCGCGGAAGCCGCTTTCACGTTGCTGATTACCGAAGATGTAATAATCCACAGGCCCGAGACGAGAACCAGCGCTCAACCGGGTAATCTGGCCTCCGAAGGATCTGGCTTCAAACCCCGCGTCCACCGCCGGAACAACACCTTCATGGGTGGATCGCTTTGAAATCACGTTAATGACTCCGCCGACGGCGTTCGGACCATACAAGGCGGAAACACCACCGCGCACGATTTCGATACGCTCAATTTGTTCAAGAGGAATTTCGCTTAAATCTTGACTCGAACTGAGGCCCACACCACCTACGGGGCGGCCATCCAGGAGGACCAACGTTTGATTGCTGGTCGCACCACGAATGCCCGCGAGACGAAAGGTGCCGAGCCGGCCTTGCTGTTGAATGTTGACGCTTGTTTGACGAGAGATCGCGTCACCGGCGTTTTGCGCATCGAAGCCGCGATAATCTTCCGGAGTGACGGTCGCCACAGAGGTTGGAAGCGTTGCACTGCCGGCCGAACCGCGTGTGAGAGTTAAAAATACTCCATCTCCGGAATTTAGTTCGCTGGCGGCTACCGGTGTGACTGGGATGGGCGCTGTGTCTTGAGCGTGAGATTGACTCCAGCAAGCAAGGGCGCATACTACGGATAGAACCACCTGATAGAGTTGTTTCTGCGTGATCATGTTGTATCTCCTTAATTTCCGTTAGAAATAAAAAAACCCATTCCTTGCGCGGTAAAAGGAATGGGATCCAAGAAATCTGGCTTTCCTACCTTCCCGCGAAGGCAACAACCTTATAGTGATGTGCAGTAGATCGGGCTTTCACCGTTGCGGGGCAGTCCCGGAATTTCACCGGAGTTCCAAACACGCCAGACATCTGGCAAGCTAGCTCACTCAAGACATCGAATGGGCGCTGCACATCACATTTTTAAAGAACTGGGTGGATTATAGCCATAAGGTTCCTTAACCTGTCAACTTAAAATTGCTAGAATACCGCCCATGAACAACAAATCTCTCTCGGTCCTGGGCCTGATCATTTTTGCAGCGCTGCTCCGCCTGCTGCCGCATCCCTGGAATTTTTCACCGATTGCCGCCATTGCACTTTTTGGCGGAGCACAATTTCGAACGCGATCAGCGGCTTTCCTGATTCCCCTCTCCGCACTTCTTTTAAGCGATCTCTTCATCGGTTTTTATCCATCCATGCACGGCACGTATCTTTCCTTTGCGGCGGTTGTTCTGCTGGGCAGATTCTTTTTAAACGAACAATCGTCGGCGCCGAAAATTCTGGCGACCTCGATCGCCGGTTCAATCACCTTTTTCCTGTTGAGTAACTTTGGGGTCTGGTTGTGGGACAACATGTATCTGCACACGATACAGGGTCTGGTCCAATGCTATGCCGCCGCGCTGCCTTTCTTTCAGGGCACGCTGGCCGGTGACGTGGTGTATACAACGCTGCTCTTTGGCGCTTTTCACCTTGCACAGTCCAGATTCCCTTCCCTCCAACAGGCCTCTTCCATTTAATCTCGCCTTCCGTGATTACCGCTCTGCCATCTATCCAGGATTTTATTTCTGAAAACGCTAGCCAGCTAACGACGCCGTACTATCTGCTCGACGAAGCGCGTCTCGTGAAGAACATGGAGCGCATCGCCAAGGTCCGCGAGCTCTCCGGCGCGAAATCCGTGCTCGCTCTCAAATGCTTCTCCACATGGGCCGCGTTTCCCGTCATGAAGCCGTACATGGACGGCACGACGTCCAGCTCCCTTTTTGAAGCGCGCCTTGGCCATGAGAAGTTCGGCAAAGAAGTCCATGCTTACAGCGTCGCCTTCAGTGAAGACGAGATCAAAGCCGTCAAACCGTTTGCGACCAAGATCATTTTCAATTCTGTTTCGCAGCTGAAGCGCCTCGCGCCGCTCGCGAAAGGCACGCCGATCGGACTGCGCGTCAACCCGGGCATCAGTTTTTCCCATTTTGATCTTGCCGATCCCGCCCGCAAGTGTTCACGCCTGGGAATCACCAGCATGCCCGAGATCGCCGGTGTGCTCGATCAGATTTCCGGTGTCATGTTTCACTGCAACTGCGAGAACGATGACTTTGATGAATTTTCCAAACTGCTCGACCATATTGAGAAGACGCAGAACGCGCTGCTGAAGAAAGTGGAATGGGTCAGCCTGGGCGGCGGGATCTATTTCACGAAAGACGGCTATCCGATCGAAGCCTTTGCGAAACGGCTGAATGACTTTGCGAAAAAGCACAACGTTCAGGTGTATCTGGAGCCAGGCGAAACAGCCATCACGCAGGCAGGATTTCTGGTCACGCAGGTTCTTGATATCGTCCGCAACGAAGGCGATATCGCGATTGTCAATGCGGCCGTAGAAACCCACATGCTCGATCTTTTGATCTACCGGACGGAGGCCAAACTAGCGATGGAAGAAAAAGGAAAGCACCGCTACACCATTGCGGGCCGTACTTGTCTTGCGGGAGATATCTTCGGAACGTACAATTTCTCTCAGAAGTTAGAGGTCGGAAGCCTGGTGACGTTTGCCGATGCCGCGGGCTACACGATGGTGAAGAAGAACTGGTTTAACGGGGTCCCAATGCCTTCGATCGTGATGAGGCGTTTGGATGGTCGCGCTGAGGTCGTCAAATCGTTTGCATTCGAAGATTACCTCAGCAGTTTATCCTAAGGAGATAACAAAGATCATCATGAAAAAGAATGTCCTGATTGTCGGCGCCGGCGGAGTAGCCCATGTGGCCGCGCACAAATGCGCCATGCACAACGACATCCTGGGAGACATCTGCATCGCCACGCGAAGAGTCGAAAAAGCGGAAGGCATTATTGAAAGCATCAAGCGTAAGGGCAATCAGAAACTCAAATCCAAAAAACTTTATGCACGCGCTGTGGACGCGATGGACGTTCCCCAGCTCGTCAAACTCATCCAGGACACCAAGTCCGAGATCGTCATCAATTTAGGAACCGCCTACATCAATATGTCCGTGCTGGAAGCCTGCATCAACGCCGGTGTGACGTACATGGACACGGCCATTCATGAAGATCCGGCCAAAGTCTGCGAGGATCCACCCTGGTACGGCAACTACGAATGGAAGAGGCGCAGCCGCTGTAAAGCCAAAGGCGTGAACGCCATTCTCGGCATCGGCTTCGATCCGGGCGTCGTGAACGCCTGGGCGGCGCTTGCCGACAAGAAGTACTTTGACAAGATCGATACGATCGACATCATGGACGTGAACGCTGGCTCTCACGGCAAGTACTTCGCGACCAATTTTGATCCGGAGATCAACTTCCGTGAATTTAAGAAGGTCTGGTCCTACATCGACCGGAAATGGGTCCAGAAACCTGTCCATGGCGAAAAGCTCATTTATGATTTCCCCGTTGTCGGCAAACAGCCGGTGTATCTCACAGGGCATGACGAGCTGCATTCCCTGTACAAGAACATCGATGCCCAGAGCATCCGCTTCTGGATGGGCTTTGGCGATCATTACATCAACGTCTTTAATGTGCTGAAAAACATCGGCATGCTTTCGGAAAAGCCCGTGAAAACGGCCGAAGGCGTGTCCGTCATACCACTGAAAGTCCTGAAAGCCGTTCTTCCGGATCCGATGTCCCTCGGGCCCAACTACAAGGGCTTCACGTGTATTGGAAATCTGACGAAGGGCAAAAAGAACGGGGAGTACAAAGAACTCTTCATCTATAACACCTGCGATCACGCTGTTTGTTATAAAGAAGTGGAATCGCAGGCGATCTCCTACACCGCCGGAGTTCCCCCTGTTGCCGCCGCGATCCTGGTCGCCAAAGGCACCTGGAACCCGAAGACGATGGTGAATGTAGAAGAGCTGGATCCTGAACCGCTGCTCAAGCTGCTGGATGGGATGGGACTTCCAACGCAGATCCTCGATAAGACGCCTGCGGCGCCGTCCGCTAAGCGGCTTTTGTCGACGCGATAGGAACAGCGATCTTCTCAAGGATAAAGAAGAATTTACTGCCTTTGCCCTGCTCCGACTGCACCTGAATATCACTGCCGTGCGCTTCCATAATTCCCTTACAGAACGATAGACCGATACCAAAGCCTACCGCTTTATCTTCTTCTCTGACTTGCTGAAACTTTCCAAAGAGTTTCTTCAGCGCTTCCGCGGGAATGCCGCGGCCGTTGTCCTGTACAGCGATTTCCACACAGTTGGCCACCACCCGGGCCGTGAGCTTCACCCAGCCCCCCTCCATCGTGTATTTGATGGCATTGCCGGTCAGGTTTTCCACGACGCGCTCCATAAGACTCTGATCTGCACGAATCCAGAGCGTCGGGTCATCGCATTCGGCCGTGAGCGTAATTTTCTTCGCCATGGCCTGAAATTTCAAATCGCCGGCGATCTTCTTCACCATCGATTGCGCCTGCACGGGAACAGGGTTGATCGCCAGCTTTCCTGCGCGCAGGCGAGCCAAGCTTAAAATAGTTTCCACGAGACTCAAGGCGCGCTTGGCGGACTGCTTGGCCGAGCCCACGAGAGTACCCAGTTCTTCGTTCTCCGCCGGCACCTGCATCTCACCTAAACCCAGATAACCGATGGTGGCAGCCAGCGGAGTTCTCAAGTCATGGGTAATGCCGTTAAAGAAATCTTCCTTCATCTTGTCGAGTTCTTTGTCCTGCGTAATATCGTGGATCACGATCATCACGCCCAATTGCCGTTTGTCTTCCGTATGCACCTGCTGCGCGATGACACGTGCCCACTTGGACCGCCCTTTGACCGGAAACTCAAATTCGGCGGTATCACTCATCTTCTGATGGGACAAGACAGGCTCCAGGAGATCGGTCCACGGCGGATAGCCCTGCAGCGAAGTCCAGGCCTTTTCAAAGTCGGCTTTGCTGTTGCCCGCCACATCGATCGCCCATTGCTTGGACGGATCATTGGCAAAAAGCAGTTCGCCTTTTTCATCGACCATCACAATCCCGTCCTGAATGGTAAAGAGGAGCGCCTCGACCTTCGTCTTTTCATCGACGATCTTCTCGATCTGCATCTCGTTGTAGACCTGAAGCTCCCGCGTCATCTGGTTGAACGCCTGACCCAGCGCGCGGAACTCTTCGAGGCCAAAATTCTCAGGGACTTTCACATCAAACTCACGCCGCGCTACGTGCCCCACGCCGCTCGCCAGCTTGGTAATCGGCGAGCTGATGTGATGAAGCCAGAAATATCCGAAGAAGCCCATGCCGATGACGCTGATGATCACCCAGAGATAGGCCTGCCGTTTCAGTTTGGAGATCTTGGCGTAGGCTTCCGACTGCGGCTGAGCGGATAGGATAAACCAGCCGGCACTTTGCACCCACTGACCGGCGCCTACGGACTCTACACCCAGCGGATCGAGAAACTCACCCATCCAGGAGTCGGTTTTATCGACTCGATTCTGGAAGAATTCCCAGCCGGGAAGAAGCATCTGTCCCACATGCGTATTCTGTGAATCACCGGCCACAGACCCTTGAGTATCCAGGAGCCAGATGTATCCTTTTTCCCCGACCTGCTGGTCAAAGAGGATCTTTTTCAGAGATTCCCAACGCACGGAAACATACATCCACTCGCCGTTTTCCAATGGATAGAGAATGTCGAAATAAGACTTGCCATTTTTTTCATAGACCGAGCCCGTGTCGGCATTGCGCGAAGCGACCACCGACAGAAAGAACTTGTTGTTGGAGAAATTCAGCGGCGCCATGAGCTCTGAGCGTTTGGAATCAAAGGCTTTGGCCTTCTCTCTGCCTTCGGAGTTGAGAAGAGCGACGCAGGTGAAATCACTATTGGAAAGCAGCGCGTTATTCAAAAGCGCCACCTGCTCGTCCCATTTGCGCGTTCGCGCCAGGAGCGGCGCAAAGGCGAGCCTCATGTTGAGCTGCTGAAAGTACGAGCTCGTATTTAAGGAAAGAGCGTTGACGATGTGGTGATGCAGGTCGTACACCTGGCTGCGCGACTCGCGTGTGTATTGGACGATTTTCACCGACGTCATCGTGACTGGAATGACCACGATCGCCAGAATGATCAGAAACCACCTGTTACGCACCGGGCTTCTCCTTATGCGGGTTTAAAAGGACGATCTCGATGCGCCGGTTCATCTCTCTGTTCTCCGTCGATATGTTGGGGACCCGCTGACGATAAGAGCCATAACCGCGCGCGGATATTTTTACAGGATC
Source organism: Elusimicrobiota bacterium (assembly GCA_031364865.1). Classification (GTDB taxonomy): domain Bacteria; phylum Elusimicrobiota; class Elusimicrobia; order 2-01-FULL-59-12; family 2-01-FULL-59-12; genus JANLWZ01. The sequence continues at coordinate 4,686 of JANLWZ010000219.1, read as the reverse complement.
GACACCGGCCTCGGTCAAAAAGTGGATAACGCTGAAAGACCTGGCGACCGAGAGCTCCCAATTGGACCTGTATAAGGAGCGAGACCCCGGCGGAAGATCGTCTGTATGTCCTTCCACGATAATATCTCCCTGAAAGGCGACGAGTTCCGGGACCAGCTTTTTAAGAAGGATTTTTGCGCCAGGCTGAAGTTCTGCTTTGCCGGAAGAGAAAAGCAGAGCATCCGGCAGCTGAATATCGATCCGCTCCGCCTGAACGTCCAGCGTGGCAAGCTTGTTGAGCCTTTGAATCATGCCGACCTGCGCTTCCTGAGGCGCACGCAGCTGCTGAAAGCGCCGCTCTTCCCACGACACTTTCTTTTCCCACAAACGGTGGGCAAAGAGCATCAGAAAGAAAATCATCAGGATCGTAATAAAGTCGCTGTAGGAGACAATCCAGAGGTGTGAACTTTCGTCTTCTTCTATGTCGTGCGCGGAAAAGTGATCGATGCTCTCGTCTTCGGGCAGATCGTTATTCATAACGCAGGACACCGATTTCGATGCGGCGGTTCGCCGCGCGATGCACCGGTGTGTCATTCGGCACTTTCGGGTGATACTCCCCAAAGGCCGCGACGCCCAGACGCTCCGGCGCTAGCCCCTCAATTTTTACGAGATACTGCACGACGGACATAGCCCGGGCCAGCGAAAGCTCCCAGTTCGACGCATAGCGGCTCCCGGGGAGCAAAGGTGTATTGTCCGTGTGGCCTTCGACGAGAACGGTGTAAGGAACGCGCTTAATGGCGGTGGCTACCGTGTGCAGCACGAGCTGGCTCTCTTCCCGCAGCTCGCCTGTCCCTGTTTCAAAGAGAATGTCATCCGGCAAGGCCATCTGCAGCCGGTCTTCACGCGCAATGACGGGTGCATTCTGGTCCGACACCATTTTCAAGTCGCTCGTCATGTCCTCATACCACGGCGCGGCTTTCTTGGAGTATTCCATGCGCGTCTTCATGGAAGCGATGGCATCCGGTATAGCGTCAGGCCCAAAATAGGAAAGAGCGTAGAGCGCTAAGAACAGCAGGAAGAGATTGGTGATGAGATCGGAATAAATCGTCAGCCAGATAAACTGGTTGCGGCGCTCGACAAAGACGGCAGATAACTTATCAATCACCCCACCACCTCTTTTGAAGTATTTGTTCGCCAGACCATAAATTGTTGGTTTCATTCGCTGGCGAACAAATGGTCGCCTTGGCGACCGCTCGCACCAGCGAGCACTTCAAAAGAGGTGGTGGGGTCATGCGGCCCTTCTACCGGCCGCCGCCTGTCCCGCCGCAGGAGACGTCATGAGTTGTTCCCGCTTGTGGGCGTCAGCGAACGTTCTTAATTTGCGCAGCGTAATCGCAGGGACTTCATTCTGCTGAATGCATTCCACGCCTTCGATAATGAGCTGTTTCAAAAAGATTTCTTCCTGCGAGTAGACGTTCAGTTTGCCGGCAATCGGCAGGAACATGAAATTGGCACTGAAGATTCCATAAAACGTTGCCGTCATGGCTACGGCCATCGCGGCGCCGATGGTTTTGGGATCGGTCAACGTCATGAGCACCTGCACGACTCCTACGAGTGTGCCGAGAAGCCCGAAGATCGGAGCGTAAGCGGCGGCGCTGCGGAAGACGTTCGAGACCATGATGTGGCGGTCACGCGCAAAGCGGATTTCTTTCACGAGATTGCTGCGGACGATGTCGGCCGGCACACCGTCCAGCACCATCTGGAGTCCGTCCACGAGAAAGGTGATCCTGATCTGCGACAAATCGGCTTCCAGGCTTTCCAGGCCTTGCCGGCGCGCTTTTTCGGAGAGCGCGACAATATTGCGGATCACCATCGTCGTATCCGGCCTCGCGCCCGGAAATAGAAAGATCAGAACGGCCCTCGCCGCTGGTCCGAGCACGGCGCTCGGGTAGGTCAAAAGAACGGCGCCCAGCGTTCCGCCAAATACCAGCAGGATCGCATGCATGTTGAGGATAAGGCCCACGGAGTTGCCGTCGACGAGCACATACCCCACGCTTCCGAGGCCAATCAGATACCCGAGCGGTGTCATCCAGTCCATTATTTACGCTCCGGTAAAAAGATCTTGCCTTCGACCAGCATGCGGCGGCCGACTTCCTGAAGTTTTGTTTTGGCGTCCACGATGGCGGCGTGGTCGTTGGCGGCCAGATCGAGTTCCTGTTGGAGGATTTCGCGGATGGCCACCGGAAGTTTCCTTAATATGGCGTCCCGGAAATCAGCTTTCTCATCGCGCAGAGCCAGGGCGGCCGTGGGATAGCCCACTTCCTGCAGGAGCATGCGCAGCGCGCCAGCCGTAATAACACCCATATCCTCCGTGAAAAATGTTTTGCGTCGCAGCACCTGCGCCAGCGCCGGTGACTGCTGATTCAGTGTGCCCAAAAGCGTTTTTTGTGTCTCAGGTTCCGTGACTTGATAGACGGATTGGATCCATTCTTCCCCGCCCACCAGATAGGGAAGTTTGTTTTTCACATGCTCTTCTAATTCTTTGACAATATCGGGCGGCACTTCGCGCGCCTGGCTCAGTTCGCGCATGATCGTGCCCTGAACGCTTGCCTCCAGCGCCCCCAGGACCTTGCCTGCCCACCCCGCCGGCAGATACGCCAGGACAAGCGCGGTTTGCGCCGGTGAAAGGCCGCGGCAGAGGATAGGGAGCTTGTTGAGCTGATCTTCGCGGATAAAGTGGAAAGGGCGCGTGCCGGATTCTTCATCGTCATGTGAACCGTTGCCATTGGAACCGAGGGGATACATGCCGTTGCCGTTACCATTCGCTCCATTTTTGTTCGGCGCGTTGGATACGGTATAAGCCGCCTGCTCACCGACACGCGGCAAGACGGCCAGGAGTCTGTTCAAAAAGGCGCGCATCGGCCCGAATAGAAAAGCGATAAAAAGCACAAAAATAAACAGGAGTGCGGCCGACACCAGGAGCATCGGCGCATTGGTTTTATCGATCAGCCCCGTCCAGAAGCTTCTATCCTTCATCCCCTCGGCGACTTGCGCCTTGCCTTCAGGAGTGGCAGGCTGAAGAAGATTTGAGTTCGCAATCTGCATTTCATCGCCGCGCAAAGGATTAAAGGGAATACTGCCTGTAATGATCTCCCTCATGTTGGTCATTTGTTCGGCGGTCACATCGCGCGCCACAAGGATCGAGATGCTGATCTTTTTGACGAGCGTCTCCGCAGAGAATGTGGTGACGGAGGCGTCACTTCCTTCCTGCGACGTCGAAAATTCTTTTTTGCCCGGCACGCCAGGCAGGACGTACTGATTCTGGCCCAAAAGCGAATTGTTGCCGCGGCGTGAAGCGGTCGCCTGGGTCAGAGGGCGCTCGCGGTCTTCCATCTCCACCTTGATCGTCACGAGATAGCTGTTCGGTGGAAGCGTTTTTGCCAGGATGCTTTCGATCCTGGTTTGCAGTTGCCCTTCTATCTGGATCGCTTCCTGCTCAAACTTCGCCATAACCCCCGGTGCAGTCAAGGTCAATAAGGCAAGCGTCGCAACAATTAGTTTCTTCATACTCATCTTCCTTTAGGGTGCACCAATCGCCCCTGGCGGCAGGACAAGCACCTGGCCTGCGGTCAACGAATAGGGGTTCTTGAGATACGCTTTATTGGCGTCGTACAGCTTCCGCCAAACACTCTTATCCTTATAGATACGCTCTGCGATGGATTGGAGCGTGTCGCCCCTCTGTACCTTATAGGTCAGCGCTTGCGAAGGCGCGCGGTCGGCTTCCGCCGAGGTCTGGCTCATGAAGCTCTTGAGCACATCGTTCTTCGGATCGCGCTCCAGCGCCTGCTTCCAGTATTCTCGCGCCTGCTTCACTTGTCCCATCGCGTAATAGACGGATCCGAGGCGGGTCAGCGCCAGAGGATTCTCCGGTTCGAGGTCGAGCACTTCCTGACATTCTTTCGCAGCAACCAGGTATTCACCGGTGTAGATTTTCTCGAGCGCTTTCTGCAGCTTCTGGTCGATCAAGTTCAGGCGCGCGTCCAGGATCTCGGAGGACTCGTTCGGGTAGGTGCGCTTGACGAGATCGACGAGTTGCCCGATCGCTGGATTCTTCGGATCTTTCTGCTGCGCGTAGAGAAGGAAGTTAATGGACTTCGAAGGCTCATTCTGCAGGAACTGCATGACGCCTTTTTGGATATGCTCCGTGGAAGCCATGCCTGTGGTCTGCGGCATGATCTCTACCACGGAAGCCATTTTGGAACGGAGTTCCGCGATGGTCTTGTCCATAGGATTGGCGCTTTCCGCTTCCATAAAGGTATCCAGAGCCTGTTTGTAGTTGCCTGTCTGGACAAACCCGAAAGCCTGCTGGAAAAGCTCCTGAGATTTCTGCCGCGCGGCCGCGCTGACCGTCTGGACGGCCTGCTCATCGGCGAGCAGCTGAGCGCGCTCATTCTCGAGAGATCTGGAATCCTTATTGCGTATCTTATGCAGCTTGATGAGGCGGTCCAGAAGGACGATGCGTTCCTGAAGAGTCATACCTGCTTCGACCCGTTTACGGTAATTTTCCGTTTGGATATCGAGTTCGTCTTTGGATGCGGATTCGTCTTCATCCCAGCGCCAAGCGGAGGCCGTTGGCACCGCCAGGGTGCCCGCGAATGACAAAACAAAAATGAGCGTGATCGTCTTCATCCAATATCCCGATTTAAG
>JANLWZ010000214.1:0-5781 GCA_031364865.1 Elusimicrobiota bacterium | reverse complement strand
GCTCGCTCATCGGCATCGCATTTCACTGATCGGTGATCAAACCGCGGAGTGCGGATCAGGAGACAGCCCCTGTCCAGAATGGCTGCCTCGACTGAACGGCACGCTTTTCTCGGCAGCCAACGGGTATGACGGTCCGGGCGTTAATACCACAAACAATGTCTACTCCATCGGCACGTATGGTACCTGGGACTGGCAGGCTGCAGGGCAGGCAGGCATGGTACAGCACTCCAACGCTTGGGTGAATTGGTTTGAAAGCAATGCACCCGGCGTCGAATACTTTCTCTATCTGATTGATGAGTCCGCCAATACGGCGCAGATCCAACAATGGGCGCAATGGGTCCTGGGAAACACCGGAACAGGGGGGCGACTCAAAACGATGGCGACGATCCCCTTAACTACAGCGGCCTCCGCCACACCTGCTCTGGATATCCCGACGACGACTCTGGGCGTCGGCATTGCCTCTCAATGGCAGACCTTGTGTGAGCAATACACGAGCCATGCCAGAAAACGATTCTTCATGTACAACGCCCGCCGGCCAGCGACCGGATCTTTTGCGACAGAAGATGATGGCATTGCTTTGCGTCAATTGGTCTGGGCTCAGTACAAAAAACGAATCAACCGATGGTTCTTCTGGGAAGCGACCTATTACAACAACAACCAGGGCGGCACGGGCCAGACCAACGTCTTTCAATCCGCTCACACGTTCGGCGGCAAAGGCACCATCGACAATGTGATTGGCGAGACAGGCTGGAACTACTCGAACGGGGATGGCGTGTTGATGTACCCCGGCACTGAGACACTTTACCCCGCGGATTCTTACGGCGTGGAAGGGCCTTTCGCCAGCTTGCGCCTCAAGCATTGGCGCAGAGGTATTCAGGATGCGGATTATTTAGCGATGGCGGCGAGCGTCAATCCAAACGCCGTTCAAACTCTGGTGAACACGATGGTGCCCAAGGTTCTCTGGGAGTACGGCGTGGACAACACCAGCGACCCGACGTATGTGCACGCTGATGTCAGCTGGTCCAACAATCCAGACGTCTGGGAGCAATCCAGGAAGCAGCTCGCTGGTCTTATGGCGGGCATTAATTCTTTTGGACCCTTAACCGCGCCTACCCTGCGTTTGCCGGCGAGGCTGGCGGTCACCGCGCGCATCAGCGCCACCTATCCACCCGGACTCTCCATTGCCAGCTATCACTGGACGATTACTCCTTCGTCGCCCAGTGCTCAGGGGTCTCTAGCCGTTGGCGCTGCCGCCGCACCCAGCATGAATGTCACGACGACGAGCGGTTTGTTTTCGCTGGCGCCGCTTCAATTACCTCTCGGGTACTATCAGATTTCGGTGACCGCCACCGATTCCTTGGGCCAAGTGTCGCCTCCTGCCACCGCCTTTGTCAATTTGGTCACTTCCGACGGTTTAGTGGTGCGGGTCTATCCGAAGCCCTGGCGCGCCAACCGGCACCGCTCATTGCCGATCACTTTTGACCAGCTCTCCGCGGAGGGAAAAATAATAATTTTTACTGTATCCGGACACCATGTTAGGAGTCTAAATTCTATCGGTAACACGGCGACGTGGGACCTAAAGAATGATTCGGGGGAACCAGTGGCTTCAGGAATTTACGTCTACGTCGTCAGAACCCAAGATAACCATACGATCCGAGGGCAACTGGCCATTATTCGATAACATGCAGCTGATCAACGATCTCATCGAAATCTACAAACTTCCGCAAACCCCCATTAATCTGATGCTGGAGAAAACGGTCGGCAACGAGCCTTTTTACGCCCAGATGGTGAAGGACTATTACAAAGACGTCTTGTCGCGCCATCCCAAACTGTGGGTCATTCCGAAATGCGTTTACGGCGTCTCTCTCTGCCGGCTGCCCAAAGATTTTAAGACGTATTTCGACATGATCGAATCCAAGGCGAGAGGAAATTACCGCAAAGCTCTGAAGCATGGTTACACCATGGAGCCCTTCGACTTCAACAGCCGCCTGGAGGACATTCGCGAAATCTGGCAGTCGACGGAAGTCCGGCAGGGAACTCTGCCTGAGGAAATCCGCGAAGGACGCGTGAAGCCGGTCACTCATCCGCCCTCACGCACCAAAGATCACGATTATCCGTACTACGGCGTTTTTAAAGATGGAAAGCTGCTGGCTTACGCGGGCTGTCTCGTCGCTGGAGAACTCTGCAACATCGGCGATTGCTTCGGCCATGACAAGTACCTGCCCAATGGCATTGTTCCGCTGCTGATCATCGAGATCGCCCGCCACGTTTATGAGACCTATCCTGCCGTGAAGTACTACAGCTATGGCACTTATTACGGCTCCAACGAATCCATGCGTCACTTCAAGCGTAAATTCCTTTTTTATCCCCATAAGGTCAAATGGCTACTGGCCACTCCGCTAAAACCGCTGCAGCCTGAAGAGGAAAGACTGATTTATCGCTTGGACGTCTCTGGACCCTTGCCGCAGCAGGATCTGCCTGAGGGCGCTTTCATTGTGGCGGCGAATGTGAAAAGCGTATTCAGCCACCTCTTCGTCTGGAAAAAAACCTGGGGATGGAAAGAAGCAGTGAAGACATCCCTCAAAGTCCTGAGCGGGAAACGGATTTTATTCGGCGTGATCCGGGAGAACCGCGTCGTTCAATTTGGCTGGCTGAATGTCGGGGGGAAATGCCGGTTTTATCCCGTCGAACACGATGCCGTCATCGTGGAAACACTCTGGACTGATCCTCAGCACCGCGGACAAGGATTGGCTTCCGCCACCATTCGACACGGCCTCGTTTTTCTATCGCATCGTGGTTATCGACGGTTTTATGTCGATACGATTCAGGCCAATCTTGCGTCTCAGCGCATGATCGCTAAAGCTGGCTTTTCAGACCGCGTGGCATGTTAGTCCATCTCTTCAACTCGAGCTCAGTCTCAGGACCGGAAAGACTGGTGCTTCCAGCGTTGGCCAATGTATCCACGCCCTGCGCTATCGTGAATCTGCGCGAAGTACGACTGCACGGCCTGCTCGACAACGATCCTTTAGAGGACTACGCGCGGTCCTTCAACCTTCCTTATTACGCGGTGAACGTCCGTAAACGTTGGGACCGCATCGCCATTGGTGAATTGCATGCGCTCCTGCACAAGCTTAATCCGGTGCTTGTTCATGCACACGCCATTAAAGCGTCGGCCTATCTCCTCTGGACAAGACGCCGGCATGAAAGCCGCACCTTTCCGCTCGTCTCAACGCATCACGGTGTGCATGGAGTACCCGATTGGAAAGTACGCGCCTATGAATGGTTCTACCGCCGATCCGTCCTGAACAAATATGATCGCGCGCTGGCGGTCTCGAGCGCTGACTACGACTTCCTTTTACATTCCGGGATAGAGAGCAAACGTCTTCGTCTGCATATGAATGGTGTGGATGGGCGGCGGATGGATCCGGAACATCGCGCACAGGAAGTGCGAGACATACGAACGCGGTGGCTTCCCGCAGATCTTCAAGGGTACAAACCATTTCTCTTCGGCGTGGTGGCCCGGCTCTCTCCGGAGAAGGATCATGTACGGCTCTTGCATGTCCTGGCCGAACTGAATCACATTCCCAATAACCGCGACTGGAAATGTCTCGTTTTTGGATCAGGACCCCTGGAATCGACTTTGCGCCAACAGGCGAATGAGATGGGACTCAGGAAGCGCATACTCTGGATGGGCTATCGTCCAAATATTGCTGATGAGCTGGCAGGCTTGGATCTCCTCTTATCTTTCTCCAAAGCGGAAGGGCTGCCCATCAATGTGATTGAAGCCGGGTGGGCGGGCGTACCGGTGATGAGCACGCGCGTCGGTGGAGTTATCGATCTCATCCCGGATGAAAGCTGTGGGGAGGCGATCGAGCCATCAGCGCCGAACAGCGTCTGGATTTCAAAACTGCGGCACGCACTCTCACCGGAAGGGCAGCACGCGTTGGAATCTCAGGGAAGACATTTTCAGGAACGCGTTTCGAAAGTATTCAGTCAGTCACGCTGGCTCCAGCGCATGGCCGAGATTTATGCCGAGCTTGGCGTCTCTTTAGACCGGCAAAAACCGCCCAAGATTGTGAAGGGTTCTCTCTCCCAGGAATCCTCCAGGGGAGCCGGTGTATTGGCACGCTGGATTGTCCTGCTTGTTTTCGCCGTATTGTCGCATACCCGTTCTCTACAGGCGGATATTCCTCGGCCTCCAGTCCTTCTTCTCACAGCCCAGGAAAATGGAACCCAGCCGGAAAATACATTCCGCTGTTCGGGCCCTATTCATGGGTATGTGACATTGCCGCAGAGAGTCAGCGGGAAACATGTTCTCGAAGGCATCTGGACCGGTCCCAAAGGAAATGTGGTGCGGCATAGTCAGGATGAAATCGATTTTCCCGCGCCGGGCAGCCGCACCGCTGTGGTCTGGTTCCGTTTTGAAAACGAGCAAGGGTCTTTTTTCAATCCTTTGTCTCTGAACACGGCCGCCGATGAGGATGGCTTAGTCTACAACGGTCCCTGGAAAGTGGAAGTCCGGTGGGATCATCAGACGATCGCGCAATCTGAATTTAAAGTGCAGTGCAGAAATTACTAAAAGGGGAGTTCCTTATGAACCTACAAGAAATGAAGCGGCGTGCGTGGACAGGAGCCTTGGGCATACTTTTATGCACGGGGCTCATGGCCTGTGAGAAGAAAGACAAATCGACGACTCGTGCTGGCGGCAATGTAGCCACCCAGAGAAGCGTCCTGGCGATGCAGGGAGGTGCGCGATGAATCCCCGATCTTTGCTGGCCGTTATCGCTTTGCTGTTCGGAGGGACCCTGTGCGCTGATGCCGTCACCAGTCCTGCATCAACCAAGGTCAGAATCTTTGAAATGAGAGCCTCGTTGAATTCGGACTGCACCAATCCGGTGACCGTCTTTACGACACCCAGTCCGACCGAGGTCGATCTGGTCAGCAATCCCACGTTTGGAAGCGGCTCGATCCCGAATGGGGTCTACCACTGCCTGATGTTTCGCATCGACGACATGATCACGGTCGTGCCGCAGGCAAACGATGGAGCGTGCACCGCGGGAGTGCCGGTAACGATGGATGTTTTTTCGGATCCCGCGAATGATGTCTCCATCACGCCTGAGGGAGTGACCATTAACGCGACGCCGAATGCGGAGAACGACCCCTGGGTTTATTTTTCGGATTCGTCTCTGTCGAGCACCAGCAACAACTGCTTCGAGCCGAATACGAGCGGTTGTGCCTGCAGCGGGCCCTGTTCCTTGACCCCGCTGACACTCAATTCAGATCGCGCCTTTCAGCTGGTCATCAATCTGGACAACAGGATTGATGGCTCCAGTGGCAACTGCAAGCTGCTGCTTCCTCCCGCGATGCCGCAAACAACCATGTCCATCAGATGATCGCGAAAGGCCTTACCCTTTCGCTGCTCATCACAGCGATGGCAGGGACCTCGTCGATTCTGTGGGCAGACCATAATTCTTGGACAGACCGTATCAGCGTCGAACTCGGAAGCGCTTTCCCGACCCCCATCAACGATTTTTCTGATGAGGCAAATCCCGGATTCCTCGGGGGCGTGCAATACCTTCACACTCTGAATGCTTTCTCGGCCATCGGCGTTCAGGTGGCAGGCTATCACTTCAGCGGAAAAGAGCACACGATTACGAGTGACGCCGGCGGCCTGATGAGCGGAAAGTCCGATACCGCCCTGACGGCCTTGGAGTTCGTGGGGCGTTATTCGTTCCAGCCCACGGCTCGCTACAGTCCATATGTTTTCTCCGGATTGGGAGC
>JANLWZ010000143.1:0-3910 GCA_031364865.1 Elusimicrobiota bacterium | reverse complement strand
TTGCCGTTGGCGCGGTTGCGTACCTGAATGTCGCGATGCAGAAGCTTCTTTTCTCCCACCGCTTTCCACACCGCCTCTTTGGCGGCAAAGCGCACTGCAAAATGCTGCGCAGAGTTTTTCCGCTTGCGGCAGTAAAGAATTTCCTGTGAAGTGAAGACGCGCTTTAAGAAGCGAGGGTTGTGGATCTGCTTCGCAATACGGTGAATTTCGACGATGTCGACGCCGACGTCCATAGGGAACTATTCGACCGTGACGGACTTGGCGAGGTTACGTGGCTGGTCAACGTCACAACCACGAAGCACAGCAATGTAATAGGCCAGGAGCTGCAGCGGAATAATCGTGATGATCGGAGCGAGTTCCTCATGCACCGAAGGCACAGGCAGCACATAATCCGTCAGGCGGGTAGCATCGGCGTCCAACTCGTTGGCCACTGCGATCACAATACCGCCGCGCGCTTTCACTTCCTGCATATTAGAAAGCATCTTGTCGCGCACGGAAGACTGCGTCGCAATCGACACCACAGGCATGTTTTCATCGATCATGGCGATCGGACCATGTTTCATTTCACCGGCAGGATAACCCTCAGCGTGGATATAAGAGATCTCTTTTAGTTTGAGCGCACCCTCGAGCGCGATCGGATAATTTAGATGACGGCCGAGGTAGAGGAAATTATTCTTACGGTAAAGCTTCTTGGCCACCTGCTCAATCTTAGGCGCATAGTCGAGAGCGTTGCTGATCGCCAGCGGCAGATGCGAAAGACCCTGCAGGAGCGAGTGCGCGACTTCTTTCGAGAGTTTTCCTTTGCACTGTCCTATATAAAGCGCCAGCAGCAGCAGCGCTGTGAGCTGGCCCGTGAAAGCTTTCGTAGACGCCACGCCGATCTCCGGGCCGCAGTGCGTCATCAGCGTGTAGTTCGCTTCGCGCGTGGCGGTAGAACCTACCGCGTTGCATAGCGCTAACGTCGGCAGACCTTTGGACTTCGAGTCGCGCATCGCGGCGAGCGTGTCGGCGGTTTCTCCCGATTGTGTGATAGCGACGATCAGCGTATCGGGATCTTTGCTGGAGCGCCGGTAGCGGAATTCACTCGCAATCTCGACATCGCAGAGGAGGCCGGTCAACTCTTCAATCCAGAACCTCGCCACGAGCGCGGCATGATGCGACGTGCCGCAGCCGACGAGACAGATTTTGGGGAGCTTCTTTGCCACTGCTTCCGGCAGGACGTTTTCCAGGACCACGCGTCCTTCTTCCAGATTGATCCGGCTGCGGAAGGTGTCGCGGACGGTCACCACTTGCTCGTAGATCTCTTTCAGCATGAAATGTGGGTAACCGCCTTTTTCTGCCATCACCGAATCCCAGCTGATGGTTTGAGCGTTACGCGTGATCGGATGGCCTTCTAAGTCTGTAATCTTAACGTCCTTTTGCGAGAGCTCCGCGACATCCCCATCTTCGAGGAAGATGACTTTGCGCGTATGCTGCAGGATCGCCGGGACATCAGAGGCCAGGAACATTTCGTTTTCGCCGAGTCCGAGGACCAGCGGCGAATCTTTTCTCGCGGCAACGAAGCGGGTTCGATCCTTCGATGTCAGCACGCCCACGGCGTAGGAGCCCCTGACTTTTTTCAAGGCGGCCCGCAAAGCGCCGGGAAGATCTTTGCCGTCGTACGCTTCTTCGACGAGGTGCGCAAGGACTTCGGTATCCGTCTGCGACTTGAAGGAATGCCCTTTGGACTGCAGTTCTTTTTTGAGTTCGACAAAGTTTTCGATGATGCCGTTGTGCACAACGACAATCTCGCCTTTGCAGTCCGTGTGAGGATGCGCGTTTTCTTCGGAAGGACGGCCATGGGTGGCCCAGCGCGTATGTCCGAGACCAAGGACGCCCTGGATCGGCTGCTTCTTGAGTTGTTCCTCCAGGACCGTGAGCTTGCCCGGACTTCGCCGTAGCTGAATCGAGTCGCCGTTGAGAATAGCGACGCCCGCGGAATCATAACCACGGTACTCCAGACGCCTTAGCCCGTTGATCAGAATATCGGAAGCGGGTTTAGAGCCGATGTAGCCTACGATGCCGCACATATCAAATCCTTCATTTGACGGACCGAACCGGCGAGGCCGTCGAATAGCGCTTGAGAAATAATTGAAAATCCGATGTTCAGTTCTTCCATGCCTGCAATCTGCGCAATGGGCAGAACATTCTCGTAATCCAGTCCATGCCCCGCATGCAGCCCCAGCTTCAGATGAAGCGCCAACTCCGAGGCCTCTACCAGTTTGTCGAGTTCGCGCTGCCTGGCGCTTCCCTTGAGTGTGGCGTACTTGCCTGTGTGCAGCTCGATGATCTCCGCACCAATGTCGCTGGCACATTTCACCTGCTTGGCGTCCGGCGCGATGAAGAGACTTACTTCGATCATCTTCGCTGCGAAACGCCGGATCATCGGTTCGAGCCTTTTGGCCTGACGTACCACGTCCAGACCGCCTTCGGTCGTCAGTTCCTGGCGCTTCTCCGGCACGATGCAGACCCGTGCCGGCTGAACTCTCAAAGCGATGCTTTCGATCCCAGGCGTAGCTCCCATTTCCATAGCGAGCGGGATTCGCAGCTTTTCCTTCAGATGATGCAGATCGGTCTCTTGAATGTGTCGGCGGTCTTCACGCAGATGCGCCACAATACTGTCAGCACCATGCGCTTGAGCGATCAGCGCTGCTTCGACTGGGTCTGGAAAATTTTCTTTGCGCTGCTGGCGCAGCGTCGCGATGTGGTCGACGTTGACGCCCAGCCTCATGAGGCCGCTTTGGCACTCATCGGCGTAGCGCCAAGGGCCAGAGCTGCTTCATCCACAATCCGCTGTGTCAGTTCCTTCAAAACTTTTTGATCCGGGCCTTCCATCATGACGCGGAGCATGGGCTCCGTGCCGGAATACCGGACCAGCACCCGGCCATCCTCGCCTAAGACTCGCCTGGCGTGCTCGATCTGTGCAGAAAGCCCCGCGCATTGCTCGATCGGCTTCTTGGTCTTCACATGCACGTTCACGAGTTCCTGAGGAAACTTCTTCATGAGGGTATGCACCCAGGACAGCGGCATTTTGCGTGCCTGAAGCATCGTCAGCACCTGCAGGCCGGTCTGAAGGCCGTCTCCTGTCGGCAGGAGATGATGGAAAATGATGTGTCCAGATTGCTCTCCGCCGATCACGCCGCCGCATTCTTCCAGTTTGTCCGAGACAAAACGGTCGCCGACGGGAGTGACCACGGCATCCACTTGCCATGATTTCAGCGCTTTCAAGAGCCCGAGATTCGCCATCACCGTCACCACGACCATATTCCCCGCAAGGCGGTTTTCCTCCTTGAGGCATCGCGCGGCGCAGGCGATCACATAATCGCCGTCTAAAATTTGTCCATTTTCGTCGCACAGGATGATGCGATCGGCATCACCATCAAACGCCATGCCGCCGTGCGCTTTTTGCTCCAGCACTTCCGCCTGCATTTTCTCCGGATGCTGCGAGCCCCACCCTTTGTTGATGTTGGTTCCATCCGGGGAGGAGCCGATCGCGATCACCTTCACGCCCAAGCTCTTCAGAAAAGCGGGAGCAATAGCGGAGAGCGCACCGTTCGAACAATCAACGACTATCTTCAGGCCCTTGAGTGAATTCTTGGCAGGCAGGCTGCGCTTCAAGAAATCCAGATACTCCCGGATCAGTTTCCTGTCCTTACGGAGTTTTACTTTGCCTGGCTCCGGCTCCGCAATTTGAGCCACCTTCTGCTCGATCAGACGTTCCCACGCGTCGGGACATTTGCGGCCAAGCGGGCTGAAAAGTTTGATGCCGTTAAATTCAGCAGGGTTGTGAGACGCGGAGACCATCGCGCCTCCGATCATCTGCTTCTTCGGAACGAGATAGGCCAGAGACGGCGTCGAGACGACGCCCGCA
>JANLWZ010000076.1:0-2199 GCA_031364865.1 Elusimicrobiota bacterium | reverse complement strand
GGCAAAGCGGCCGGCTCTCTGGTCGGTGGAAAGCTTGTGATGCAGAACGGCCGACTGCTCAAGAAGCCTGAACTCCACTAAATCCCAATTTATGGTTGATCTCTCGACATCGCTGGGGCCGCTTGCGCTCAAAAATCCAGTGTTGGTTGCCGCTGGTACCTTCGGCTATGGGCTTGAGTTCGCAGAGTTCTTTGATCTCAATCTTCTGGGCGGAGTCATCACCAAGACACTGACTCTGAAACCCAGAGACGGCAATCCCGCGCCGCGAGTTGTGGAAACACCGTCAGGCATGTTGAACGCCGTAGGGTTGCAGAATGTTGGAGTCGACGCGTTCCTCCAGGACAAATGGCCGGAGCTCGCCAAGCTGAAAGCTCCAGTGATTGTGAGCATCGCGGGTTTTACAGAAGAAGAGTTTGTGGAGATCGCGAAACGTTTTGCTGGGGTTCCCGTCGCTGCCTTAGAACTCAATCTCTCCTGTCCCAACGTCGCACACGGCACGGGTGCGCGTTGCTTCGCGCAGAATGCGGATCAGATTAAAAATGTCGTGGGACAGGTGAAAAAGATCGTGCGCGCGCCGGTCCTCGCCAAGCTTTCACCAGAAGTGGCGGACATCGCCGCCATGTCGCGCGCGGCAGAAGAAGCCGGCGCGGATGCCATTACCCTGATCAATACGATGGCGGGGATGGTCATCGACACAGAAAAGGAAGTACCTGTGCTCGCCAATGTCACCGGCGGTCTTTCCGGGCCCGCGCTACGTCCTGTGGCGGTCCGGTGTATTTGGGAAGCACGACAGGCAGTGAAGATTCCCATTCTTGGACTGGGAGGTGTATTGTCCGGCAGGGACGCGCTCGAATTAATTCTCGCCGGGGCCAGTGCAATCGCTGTAGGCACCGCCAATTTCTGGAATCCCAAAGCACCCAAGATCGTGCTGGAAGAACTCACCAAGCTTGTGGAGAAGAAGGGCAAGACGCTTAAGCAACTGGTTGGGGCGGTGAAAACATCATGAAACCTCTGATCGTGGCGCTCGATGTCGAGACGGACACAGAAGCACTGGCGCTCGTTAAAGATCTGAGGTCGCACGTCGACCTCTTCAAGGTAGGACCGGTGCTTTTTCTAAAATACGGCGGCGCCTTGCTGTCCCAAATCAAAGCTCTCGGCGCAGAAATCTTTCTCGATATGAAGTTTCACGACATCCCCAGCGTGGTGGCGAAGGCCATTGCGCGCGCTGGAGAATGGGGGGTCTACAGCGCCACCCTTCATATCTCAGGCGGTAAAGGCATGATGATGGAAGCGGTGGCTGTGCCCAACAGACCGAAACTTTGGGGGGTGACCATCCTCACGAGTTTGGATGAAAAGGATCTCAAGAGCATGGGGCTCTCGCGCACCGTGGCCAATCAGGCGCTGGCGCTGGCCCATATGGCCGCCGAATGTAAGCTGGACGGGATTATTTGTTCCGTGCGAGAAGCCAGTTCCATCAAGAAGGACTGTGGAAACGACTTTCAAGTCGTAACGCCCGGTATCCGTCTGGAAAACTCCGGCGACGATCAAAAGCGCGTCGAAACACCGTCCGAGGCGATCAAGCAGGGGGCTGACTATTTTGTGATGGGCAGACCCGTGGTAGAATCGGCAAGTCCTCTGGAGACCGTAAAAGAAATTTATCAATCGATGAAGGTGACACGATGACTCAGGACGATGTTTTAGAAATGTTTAAAGACCGCGGCGCGCTGCTGCAGGGTCATTTCAAACTGACGAGCGGCCTGCACTCGGACAACTATCTTCAGTGTGCGCTCCTGCTTCAGTATGGGTGTGACGCGGATCGTCTGGGCGCGGAGCTTGCTCGAAAAATTAAAGCTGTTAGCAAAGAAAAACCAGTGAGGGCGATCGTCACGCCGGCGGTGGGCGGCATTATCATGGGGTATGTGATCGGCCGCGCTCTGGGTGTACGTTCCATTTTCGCTGAACGCGTCGATGGACAATTTGTGCTGCGGCGTGGTTTTGCTCTGGCGCCTGGCGAAGAAGTCATCGTGGCGGAAGATGTGATCACGACGGGCGGCTCTGTTCGCGAGGTGGCGGCTCTTGTCGAAGGTATGGGAGCCAACGTCGCAGGGTTTGCCGCGCTTGCCGAACGCGGCGAATCGGACACCAATTTCCCAGCGCCTAAACATGTGCTTCTTCGACTCCCACTGGTCACCTATTCAC
>JANLWZ010000039.1:0-2422 GCA_031364865.1 Elusimicrobiota bacterium | reverse complement strand
GAGCTCTGGGCGTTCTCGAACTCCTCCCGGTCACCGCCAGGCTGCGAATCACGGTTCCCTACGAGCTCGTAACCGTGGGCGGCGACTGGAAGTCATATTTGATGACTCTGGCACAGTGGGCCGTACTGACGTCGCGCTCCCTCGACGACGGTCCATATCAAATCGACATCCCGGGTTCCGGTTTGTCGTGCAGGGCGTCGAAGGATTCTACTGGGACGCCTGCCGTCGTCCTTTACCGACCCGCACCAGACGACGACACCTTGCCGGCTCGGGTCGGCGATCAGATCGCACGGAAAATGAAGAAGCTGGTCCGCTACAAGGCGGATGGAAACACTACCGTCCTGATCCTCGAGACCCAGGACATCGCGCTCATGAATCAGTACAAGATGCTTGAGGCCGTTCGGGAGGCAGTGGGGGGCAAGATGCCAGAGGGCCTGGATCAGATCTGGTACGCCGAGGCTGGCGGCTACGTATTCTTCGACTTCACGCAAGCGATCGCGACGGGCTCAGACGAACTCGGTTGAACCGATAGACGCCACACCGCCGCCGCGCCTACCATAGGGGCGTGACGCTCGATGAATACCTCGCCAGCGCCGAGAGAGCGCACCGCGAGATTTGGCAGGCCTTTCACGGCGACGACGAGCCTAGGACCGAAGACAATCCTGCTCTTCGCGTATACGACGCTCGCCCTTGAGCATAACGACTCAATAATTCTCCTTGTCCGGAATGGCCTGTATGGCTCCGCTCTTGCCCTCGCTCGGCCCGTGATCGAAATAATGTGGCACGCCGGATGGGCAAACGCGTTCGCGAGCGACGAGGAGATTGGCGAGATCCTAAACGGGCGGTTTCGATTCCCGCCAGTACGCGACGTCGTGAAGGCGCTTGACGAGAAATACGACACCGGCACGTTTTTTCAGGAACTCCACCGCACCTCGTGGGGTCATCTCAATAGCTATACGCATTCAGGGAAGAATCAGCTGCTAGCGAGATTCACCGACGCCGATTTCGAGTCCTCCTATCCGGAGGAAATGAAAATCCGAGCGGTCAGCAGCAGCCTGACCGCGTCTGGGATGACGGCTGTTCTCACCCTGAAGGCGCATGGCCGCATAGAGGACGCCGCCAAGATCGAGCAGATTCTGATCGCGAACCCCCAACCGCCAACAACATGAACGGTTCTACGCTAGAATCCGCCCGTGAACCGGCTCGCGTTCTGGACGTCGATCACCGGATCACTCGCGTGGCCGGCGACCGTGACCGCATACAATGCGCCGAAGGAGGCAGCGGCGACGAAGCATGGCTGAACAGATGGACATCGATGACGCAGTTGCTCATGTAAAAAGAGGCCGGGCTGTCTGTTTCACCGGTGCCGGGTTTTCGTTGGGTGCGAGCAATCTTGCCGGGGGGGCGTTTCGGACCGGTCGACAGTTCGCAGACGAACTTGCGACTGCCTGTTCATTGCCGAATGGACTGTCTCTGACCGACGTGTCTGAAGAGTTTGCCAGTGCATTCGGCGACGACGCGTTGATCCTGAAGCTGCAAAATGAGTTCAGTGCATCGACAGTGTCGGATGCCCCTCGACGATTGGCCAGTCATGGGTGGCTCCGCACCTATACGACTAACTACGACAACGTCTTTGAATTCGCGGCCGCCCAAGAAAAGCGCCATGTGCGGTCTGTCAGCCTCAGCGACAATATTCGTGACATCCCGAAGCAACAGCCTCTATGTATTCATCTCAACGGGTTCGTGGGACGGCTCACGCGTGACACGCTGTGGGATGAGATCAAGCTGACCGATGCTAGCTATGCCGCTTCGTCAATCGCCGATTCCCTGTGGAGCACGCTTTTTCGTCAAGACCTGGCTAAAGCGAAATGCGTCATCTTCGTCGGATGGTCGCTTTACGACCTTGACATAAAGAGAATTCTGAGCGGATCGGCGGAACTTCGGCAGAAGACATTCTTCATTGTCGGCCGAGGTGCGGACGATGCAACGATCAGGAGGGCCAAGCGATACGGAACGGTGCTCGCTGAAAACCTCGACGATTTCGTCGCTCGCCTCGATGCCGCTGTCGTCGAGGATGAGATCGAAGACTCGTTTCAGTCGTGGCGCAAGGTCGAGGCGGTAGGTTCATCTGACGCGTTGACTAGCTCGCATGTTCTCGATCTGTTGCTTCTTGGCGCGGTCGACGACTCGCATCTCTACAATGCCCTGCACGAAGGTCCGCGCTACGTCGTCGAGCGTAGGGCTGCAGGTCGCACGCTATCCGTCTTGAAGGGCGGTAGCCGTGGGATGGTGCTCTATTCGCGCCTGGGAAACGGAAAGAGCATAGCCTTACGGACCGTGACGAGACGGGCGCTAGAACAGGGGTTCGAGGCTTACGAGTTCATCGGAACAACGGAAGAGCGCATTCTCGAGTTGGACAGGA
>JANLWZ010000035.1:0-2803 GCA_031364865.1 Elusimicrobiota bacterium | reverse complement strand
GTGGCGATGGACAGCCTCTTCGGCCCCGCTCTGTTGTCAGGCTGAGCCACGCGCTGCGCACCTGCAAAAGAAAAATAGCCGCCATGATCAGCGAACAAAGTGCCAAAGGTTTCGTTTTTAAGGAAGCTCCCTCATAGGCCGAGACTATGAACAAGAGAGCAATGGAGAAGTACAACGCCTTGGCGCCTTCCTGCCCAGGAAATAAGGATGTCCCGAAGTTGCTGTAGAGAAATCCGAAGGCACGCAGGCACACCATGAATCCCAGCACGCGCACGGCGATGTCGCGCCATTTCCGATCGGCGACATACCAGGTCCAGAGCGTAAAGGTGGCGTAATAACATAAGGCGCTGTCTCGCAAGATTTCTGGAAAGGCGTAATGACTCACCAGGCCGCGCACAAAAGATTCGGCAGTGGCCAGTAGAAAAATGGCCCATGCGAAGGGAAGACGGTTCAGTGCGAATTGATCTTTCGTCTTTTTCCATTGCCATACGCAATGAATGGCAAAACCTACGAGTGCGAGTTCGGTGACATAGAGAGGCGCCCAGGTCGTGGGAATATTCCAATGGGCGAACGCACGATCTTGAAGGATGAATCCGGAAAGAAGGGCTAAGAGAGCTGAGCTGGGGTTAACAACGGCAACAACCGCAATCAGGACAACTATGATCTGTTGGAAAAAAACGAGCATGGAAGCGTCGATCACCGAGTCGTAATTTTATTGGATTTTATAGATGTACCAGTTGTCATCCGCATAAACCCCCCGTCCGATATCCGACGTACGCGCGCTCATGATCACATAATTTATCCGCTCATGCCTAGTGAAACTTGACGTCGGACGCTGACTGGCGGCGCGCATGCGTTTTTGCCACTCATAAGCAAAGGACTCGCTTAAAAGTCCTTCAGAACCTTCCTTTTCAGAAACAAAGACGTTCCGTTGGGCCATCAGCCTGACCGGTACATGGAGCGAGGAAAATGGATCAACAAGAAAAAGATCAACCTTGGAGGTATTCTTTTGTATCCATTCGCAGAGCCGTATTAAATCCGGTCGCTCATAAAACCAGGGTTTATAGTGGAACCAGGGCAAGCGGGCGAACATTGCGCAACAAAGAAGCGCCGCCGCGTGCCGTAGGGTCAGAGTGTCTCTTCCCCAGCGTAGGTAGCACCAGGATCCAAGAAAAATTATAAGAAAAGGCATCAACAGTTGGGAATGGTCGCGAAACTTAAGCCCTGCGCCAAGGACGGAACAGAGCAGAAGAACAAGCATCATGGGGAACGTGAAGCGGTCCTTGAGTGCCCAGCGTAAGGCAACGATTGGAAAGCCGATCCAGATCATGCGTTCTTCGATGGCAAAAGCCGCTAACGTCATGACCATCGCCCATTCCATGAGAAAGGGCTGCTCGCGTGCTTTAAGTTCGCGGTAAATCCAATACGCCAAAGCGATACGAGAAATAAATTTGAGGCCGATGAGGTACCGTGCGGGCTGCATCCATGCAAAAAACATATACCCAAGAAGATCCAGCCCCACGAGCGTAACGAATGCTCCGGCGAGACCGATGACAACAAAAAGAAGAAGCTTCCACCCATAGGCGCGGCACGGTGCGTCTCGTCTGGGCCATCCGATCGCGAGCATCAAAAAAG
This sequence comes from Elusimicrobiota bacterium, assembly GCA_031364865.1. Taxonomy (GTDB): domain Bacteria; phylum Elusimicrobiota; class Elusimicrobia; order 2-01-FULL-59-12; family 2-01-FULL-59-12; genus JANLWZ01. The sequence continues at coordinate 1,168 of JANLWZ010000035.1, read as the reverse complement.
AGGCCGCCAGATGAATATATCCGCCAGGGCGCCAGTGTGAGACCCATGTGGTGGGCGACCGAGGCCGCACAATCGCCTCCCAGGCTGGATTTAACCGTGTGTTCCACACCATATCGTTTTGCGCAGGCGAACGCTGATACAAAAACGCCATGCCCAGGAGAGGCACAAGTCGTAAGGACCACGAAAATATGGACTTCCTGTGAAATGCGGATAGATAGAAATAGGCCACAAAGGGAATGGCCGTGATGGGATGGATCGCAATGGCCGCAAGCAGACAAGGAAGCGAAAGAAGTTGGCGGTCATAGAAGTCGCAGGCCAGAAATAATAGTGCGCACGCGAGTGCCGCCGAACGCGGCAAAAGCTCTGTCTCAAAAGTAAAGGTGGCCGTACCGTAGAGCAGGAAACTGGATAAAAACAGAAGCGTCGCAAGGTAGGAGAACATTTCATCTTGAGTGATGCGCCGGATGAGCAGCAGCATGGAAATAAAAAACGTAAAGCGGAAAAGAAAAGACAGTAAAAACAGAGTGCCGTAAAGATCCAGGCCTGTCCCATGAATAGTCCAGATCACGAGTTTGTTCAGCAACGCGTACCGCCCGGGGTTGTAGAGCGCCATGAAATCCCTCGTATAAAGCGAAGGGTCTAACTCTTTGAGAATATTGGCGATATAAAAGATCTGATCGCGGGCGGCCGTGGTATAGCCAGGATGAACCACAATAGAGAACAAAGCCAGAAGCGCAGCCCACCCGATTGCAGGTCTGACCGATAGTGCTTTCAAAGAGTTTCCTTGGCGCAGGCCATTAAAAAGTCGATTTCCTGATTCATCAGTTTTTCGATATTGAAATGTTCGAGTGCCCAGGCGCGGGAATTCGCCGTATGGCGCGTTTTAAGATCAGGATTACTCAGCAAGGATTCGATAGCACGCGCGATAGATTCTTTGGAACCCGCGTCAAAAACAATGCCGCAGTCCGCTTTTCTCACGACTTCTTCACATCCGGTGCCGGAAGAAACCGCGCATGGCAGCCCACAGGCCATCGCCTCCAGCAGCGCCTTCGGATGGCCTTCTTTCAAGGAGGGCAAGACGAAGACGTCCGCGCTCTGCAGCTGCTTGGGCAAATCGCTGTGATTGAGAACGCCTTGAAAGACCACATGCACGCCTGAGCTGACTGCT
>JANLWZ010000009.1:0-9180 GCA_031364865.1 Elusimicrobiota bacterium | reverse complement strand
TCCTTGACCTTCCGGGATTTGAGGTGAAGCTGCCGAAGGCCGTCACAGCGGAAAGCAAAGAAAAGAACATCACCATCAGCCTTTCCATCAAAGGACAGATGGCCATCAATGATACGAGCGTGGACGAAAACACCGTCACGCGAGTCTTACGCAAAGAATTAAAGGATGACAAAAAGGACTTTCTGGTCATGATTCGCGCAGACGAAGGTGTAGCCTATGGAAAAGTCGAGCGCCTCATGGAACAGGCCAAAGAAGCCGGCGCCAAGCGCATCGCGATTGCCACACAGCAGGAAATGGAAAAGGTGGTGAAAACACAATGATGCTCGATATCGACACGCGACTCACCTCTACCAAAACACAGGAATCCGTTTCTTTTACATTGGCCATTGCTCTACACGCGCTGCTGCTCCTATGGGATCCCACATTTCTCTCGAGCCACTATAAACCGGTCCATGAATTTGTAGAGCTCGAGATCGTTGAACAATCCGGCGCAGGCGGCGGCAACGATCAAGCTCCTAAAAAGACATCGATTTTTGACACCCTGAAGGGCATGCTTTCCAAGCCCAAGAGCGATGAGATTGCCCACGTCGCGCCCGAACCGATGACGCACCGCGTGGCGGCGCCTATCCGACCGACCCTGCAGGAAAAGACGATGCCGAAAGCCATCTCCCGTCAATTTCAGCCGAAGAGCACCATGGAGGACATCGCGACCTCTAACTCTCCGAAGACGATTCAAACACAGAACAAAACCTTTAATATTCCGACTTCCGGGCCGCCGCTTACCTCCAAAAGCTACGGGGGCATTAAAGCGAAGGATCTCCCCTTCCAGGTCGGAAGTGACCAGAATCTGGCAGGCGGCTCGGCCGTGATTCCGATCGCGGTAGGCAACAATTCAGCAAAGTCCGCCTTAGGCTATCAGGCTCCCAGTCTGCAGGACGCTGGTAAACGCCACGGTATTTCGATGTCCGGCGCGGGCGGAGGCGTGAAGAGCGACATCAATTCCATCGGCGGAGGCGCGTCGCAAACGATTGAGATTTCAGGAACCGGCGGCACGGGCAACGCTCCCACAGGCGCAACGCGCGGCTCGGTCCTCGCAGATCGCAGCGGCACGGGTGGCGGCGGTGGCATTGGCCGTGGTTTTGGCGGAGGCCGAGGTTCAGGATTCGGCGGGGGCGCAGAAGGAATCCCTGGCGCAGCGGCAGATCTCGACGCGCAAATCGGCGCCAGCGCGAGCGGCAGCAGAAGCGTGAAAAACAAAAAAGGCTTTGATATCGCTGGCCCCCTGGGCAACAGAACCATTCTGCATAAAGTGATTCCTCAGTACCCGGCGTGGGCGGAAGAGCAAGGCATCATCGGTTCCGTTCGCATCTGGTTCACGGTCACTTCGGATGGTCAGGTTCGCTCCAACATGCGTGTGACCAAGACCACCGGCTATCCAGAACTCGACAAGCTGGCGTTAGATGCGCTGAAGCAGTGGCGGTTTGCCTCCTTCAACTCCAACGATGAAGCCAGCCAGTGGGGCATCATCACGTTCACGTTCTCACTATCGTCGTAAGGGAGATGTTGATGCGAAAATTGTTCGTCGCACTGTTTACTCTGACCTTCGCCGCGGCGACTCCTCTTTGGAGCGCTCCGGTAGCGACAAAGAAGCCTGCTGCCAAAAAACCAGCAGCCGCTCCGAAGAAGAGTGCTCCAGCAAAAGCAGCGTCCTCCGGATCAGCCACAACCCCGGCGTCCGCTTCAGCGACAACGGCTCCACCTGCTACCACGGTCAAGCAGAACAAAGAAGGCGAACTGGATGTCAGCATCCAGGGTCAGCGCAAAGACAAGATGACCGTTGGAAAAATTGATCCTCCTGCGGCCTTTAACCTGGAGGACATTCAGAATTTTCCGGAAGACCGTCTCCAACCCGTGCTCAACAACACGATCGCTTTTGAAGAAGGTCGGGACTTCTCCAGGATGATGGACGCGCTGGACGACAAGATTATCCACCCCTGGCTTCCCGAGATCCCGCGTGCGCCATTCCTCACGATGGACGTGAAGCTGGATAAGGCCGCTAAAGACTGGAGCTTCTCCGTCATCGACCAGGGCGGAACACCCGTTTCTTCCACCGCCGGCAAGGGTTCCCCTCCGGACAAGTTTACGTGGCAGGGTGATGACAAATCACGCGGTCATCTGGCGATCGACACGGTGTACATCCCTCAGCTGTCCACTACGGACAAAGATGGCTACCGGCATACCTATATGGGTCATCCCGCGCAATTTGCCGCCTTTCTGTATGTGGACAAAGGCAGAACCATGATCGAATTATCCAGCAAGCGGCTTTTCCTGGAAAATAAAGCCGAGCTTTCCAAAGAAGCCCCTGTTTATCTTGAAAAAGTCGGCGATTTCATCCGCGAAGCGGCCCGCGTACCTTTTGCGATCCAGGCCTATGAGGCGGACCTGGGCTTGGGCAAATCCCGGCAAGAAGCTTTGGCTAAATATTTCAGTGATACGCTGATGATCCCGGTCTCTCAGATCAAGCTGCTCGAGCCCGCCTCAGCGGATACGCGTGGTCAGGCGATGGCTGTTACGTTCAGCGGCACATCCGGAGGCGAATGATGAGCCATTTAAGAAAAGGTTGCTTAGGTTTGTTGGTGGGTGGGTTGGTGGGTATGGCGACCTTCGTCTCAGCGGATGACAAAGGAAGTGCGGCGGATCAAAGCGACAACAATTACTACTGGCAGGGAACGCAGCTCTACAATTTGGGACGACTTGGAGAAGCGTTCGAGAGCTACGAAAAGGCCATTCAGAAAAAGCAGAACTCTAAAGAGTCTGAAGCGTATCTGCTCCAGATCCGGCAGGAGATCGTCACCAACGCGAAAAAGCGTTCTGACGAACGCACCGCCCTGAATTACGGCGGCACTAACCCCGACACAGCGCTGAATATCGCGTACGTTGAAAAGGGCTTTATCCGCATCACGGTCCTGGGCAAATTTCTTTTTGATGAGAACAGCGCGTCCTTCAAGACAGGCGCCATGGACGTGATCAATAAACTGGTGAATGTTCTGCAGACGAAGGATAGCCAGCGCGTTCAGGTGACGCTGATCAATGAGATCGATGATGTGCACAACGTACGGGATATTGATGCGGAGAGGGCCCTGCTGGTCTTTTCGTTGATCAATTTTAAGCGTACGGCCGCTAGCAACCCCGCCTAAAACCCCAACGTCTTACTGAGCCGCCAGCCTCTTTTTAACAAAAGGCATCAGCCCGCCGGCGCGGATGAGTTCCTGCATGAACGGTGGAAAGGACTGTGCCTGGTAGGTTTTCCCCTTCGTCACGTTTTTGATGATGCCTTTGTCGAGGTCGACTTCCAGCTTGTCGCCAGATTCAGCATCTTTGGCAGCCTCAGGGCATTCCAGGATCGGCATGCCGATGTTGATGCAGTTACGGAAGAAGATGCGTGCGAAGGATTCCGCGATCACAAGGCCTAGCTCCATCCCCTTGATCGAGATGGGTGCGTGTTCACGGCTGGAGCCGCAGCCAAAGTTTCGCCCAGCCACCAGAATGTCCCCCGGCTTGGCTTTCCTGGGGAAGTCTGCATCGGCAATTTCCATGCAGTGCTGCGCAAGTTCCTTGGGGTCTGTGGTCACAAGGTACTTCGCCGGAATGATTTGGTCGGTATCAACGTTGTGGCCGAATTTATACGCCGTTCCCTTAATCATGCTGCCACCTTCTTCTTTCCAACAACCTCTTCCGGATGACAGACGTAGCCCGTGATGGCGCTCGCCGTTACGACAGCGGGATTGGCCAGATAGACCTGAGAGTCTCTGTGGCCCATACGGCCGGGGAAATTGCGATTAGAGGAGGAGATACAGACTTCATTCGGTCCGAGCACGCCCATGTGGCCGCCAAGACAGGGTCCACAGGTCGCGGCTGAAACAATGGCCTCGGCCTCCATAAAGATGTCGATGAGGCCCTCTTTAAGCGCCTGGCGATAAATGTTCTGTGTCGCCGGGATCACCATGAAACGGATGCCCTTGGCGACTTTCCTGCCTTTAAGAATGCTGGCAGCGATGCGAAGGTCTTCGATCCGCCCGTTCGTGCAGGATCCAAGGAACGCTGAATGGACCTTCGCGCCAGACACTTTGCTGACACCCGTCACTTTATCCGGAAGATTCGGCTGAGCCACCTGCGGCTCCATGCCGGTCATATCCCAGTCGTACGAGGCGCAGAACTTCGCGTCCGGATCGCTTTTGACGATCGTGTAAGGACGCTTGGCTCGGCCTTTGAGATAAGCTTCGGTCACTTCGTCCGCTTCGATAAAACCGCTCTTGCCGCCCGCTTCAATCACCATGTTGGTGATCGTGAGGCGTGCTTCCATCGAAAGGCTCTTCAGCGCCGGTCCCGTGAACTCCATGTTCTTGTAAAGCGCACCATCGAACGTAATCTGTCCAATGGTGTAAAGGATAAGGTCTTTGCCCGTCACCCAGGGATCGAGCGTGCCGCGATAGTTGAAGCGCATGGTCTCCGGCACTTTCAGCCAGATTTCCCCTGTCGCCATGACGGCGGCGAGATCGGTCGACCCTACGCCTGTCGAGAAAAGTCCGAGCCCCCCGTAGGTGCAGGAGTGAGAATCGGCACCAATCACGACTTCGCCTGGCACGACCAGCCCAAGCTCAGGAAGCAGCGAATGCTCCACGCCTCCGCGACCTTCGTCGAAGAAGAGCGGAAGGTCGTATTTATGCGCAAACTCGCGCGCAAACGCGGCCTGCGCTGCGGACTGAATATCTTTCGCCGGCACAAAATGCGAAAAGACGATGGCAATACGCTCTTTGTTCCAGAGCTTGGTAATGCCGTGTTTCTCCAGAGCTTTGATGGCAATCGGCGCTGTGACGTCGTTGGCCATCGCCAGATCGGCCTTAGCGAGGATGAACTCGCCCGGCTCGACGGATTTCTTGCCTGCATGTGAGGCAAGGATTTTCTGCATCGCTGTTTGTCCCATAACTAACCTCTCCCGTTCGCTATTTCCTTTTCGACGGGACCTGCGGCGAGCAACTCATCCGCCGCGGGTCTTGGATTGTCTGCGTTTGGCAAGCATAAGCTTGTTGATCGCGTTTAAATACGCTTTGGCGCTGGCTTCAATAATATCGGTCGAGGCGCCGCGGCCGAGCATGATCAACCCGCCTTCTTCAATGCGCACCGTGACTTCGCCCTGCGCGTCTTTGCCGCTCGTAATCGCGCGGAGACAGTAGTCCGACATTTTTGGCTTGAGCCCCACCACTTTGTCGATCGCTTTGGTCGTAGCGTCCACGGGACCGTCGCCCTGGGCCGTGCCTTCCGCCACATCGCCATTGGATTTCCGAAGACGTACGATCGCCGTGGGTGAGGCATCGGACCGTGACGACGATTCAAAAAATTCCAGGACGTAGTCGTCCTTGGCTTCCGTCACTTCTTCTTCGACGAGCGAGAGCAGATCGTCATCGAACACGTAGCGCTTCTTGTCGGCGAGCGCTTTAAAGCGGACGAACATATCGTCCAGCTGCTTTTTGTTGAGCTTGTAGCCCAGATGCTTCAGTCGATTCTCCAGCGCATGACGGCCGCTGCGTGACGTGAGGAGCAGTGTAGATTCCTCGACACCGACGTCTTCCGGGTTCATGATCTCGTAGGTTTCCCGGAACTTGAGAATGCCGTCCTGATGGATACCGGAAGAATGCGCAAAGGCATTGGCTCCCACAATCGCTTTATTGGGCGGCACAATCACGCCCGTGAGCGACGAAACGAGGCGGCTGGCCTTGGCGATCTCTTTCGTCTGGATGCCGGTGGTTTTCCCGAAGAGCGAAGCGCGCGTCTTGAGTGCCATCACCACTTCTTCCAGGCTCGTATTGCCGGCGCGTTCGCCTAATCCATTGATCGTGCATTCCACCTGGCGAACGCCGACCTGCACCGCCGCTAAAGAATTCGCGACGGACAGCCCGAGGTCATCCTGGCAATGCGTCGACATCATGGCCTTCTGTACGTTGGGGACCATCTCAAAGATCTTGCGGAACATATCGCCATATTCCCACGGCACGGCAAACCCTGTCGTATCCGGAAGATTAACCGTCGTGGCTCCCGCGTTGATCACGGCTTCCACGATCTTCGCGAGATAATGAATGTCCGTTCGGGTCGAGTCCTCTGCCGAAAATTCAACGGAGTCCGAATATTTCCGCGCGAGTTTCACCGATTCCACCGCGCGGGCAAGGACCTGATCGCGCGTCATGTGCAGCTTGTGCACCAGATGAATGTCGGACGTCGCGATGAAGACATGAATGCGTGGACGTTTCGCCGGTTTTACGGCTTCCGCGCAGGCTTCAATGTCGCCTTTGACGCAGCGCGCGAGGCCGCAGATCTCCGGTGCATTCGCTGCACGACCGACGGATTTCGCGATACTCTTGACCGCTTCCAGATCTCCTTTGGAGGAGACGGGGAAGCCGCCCTCAATCACATCAACGCCCAGCTTGTAGAGTTGTTCCGCCACCTGCATCTTCTGCTCTGTGCCCAGACTGCATCCCGGCGCCTGCTCACCATCTCTTAAGGTGGTGTCAAAAATAATGACTTGATTTTTATCCATGAGTTAGCTCCCTGTTGTGCTCGAAGAATCGTCTCCATGGCCCACATCCGTGCTGCGCCGGCCATAAGACATCCCTGGACCGGCCATTCTTTTAGCTCGCTGAGCGTGATAAAACCGCCAGGCGAGCGAGATAAGGCCGGTAAGCACATACAGAGAAAAGACAATGAAAATCGTGTTCTGCGGATACGTAAAAATAAGCAGCACGCCCACGAGCAGGAGAGCCAGATTCTGCAGGGATTTAGGCCGGCCGAGCTTGAGCTGTTTGAAATTACCGTATTGCACGGTCGACACCATCAAAAACGAAAGAATAACCATGAGCAGCGGTACAAACTTGAAGATAAACGGCATCCGCTTCATCAGCAGGGGGATCGTCTTCACCGAAATCGCTTCATTTCCGAAAAGCTCGTAGCTCAGCACAAACGAAGCCAGGATTCCTGCCGCGGCCGGTATCGGCAATCCCGTAAAGTGCGTGGAAGGTTCGCCCGTCTGCGCTTTGACATTGAAGCGCGCGAGCCTCACTACGCCCATCATGGCGAAGAAGATCGCAATCATGTACCCGGGCCGGCCCAGAGGCTGAAGGGCGATCTGATACATCAAGAAAGCGGGCGCTACGCCGAAGCTCACCGCATCACATAAAGAGTCCAATTCCACACCGAACTGGCTGGTGGTTCCCGTCCAGCGCGCGACGCGTCCATCGAGCATGTCCATGATGATCGCCACGAGGATGCACCAGGCAGACTGCGTCAGGTGGTCCTGCGACGCATAGATGATGGACATCACCCCACCCGCGAGATTAGCGAGAGTGACGATGGTCGGAAATAAGTAAATGCCTTTTTTCATCGTTGCGCTATCACCGTGTCTCCCGCGGTGATGACATCGCCAGCTCTGACCTGAACCTGGCAGGACCTGGGGAGCACCACATCCACCTGAGAGCCGAAGCGGATGAGACCGATCCGTTCTCCCGCCTGCACGGTTTGCCCTTCACGCACCCAGCAAACGATCCTGCGGGCGATCAGGCCGGCAATCTGCGTGACGACAAGGCGTGTCTGGCCATCCGCCGAGTCAATTTCGATCCTGTTCTGCTCATTTTCAAAAGGCGCTTTGGGATCGCGCGCGTCCAAAAACTTTCCCCGCTTGTATTCGATACGGCGCACTTTACCGCTGACGGGTGAGCGCTGCAGGTGCGGATCAAAGACCGAAAGAAAAATACGAATGATCCAGACGGGGCCAGCATCGATCGCGTCTTCGCCTTTGATAACTTCCAGAATCCTGCCGTCGGCAGGCGCCAGCACCAGCTTGTCGTTCTGCGGAATGACCCGGAACGGATCGCGAAAGAAATAAACACAAAAAGCAGTAAGAATGAAGAACACCACAGCAGGGATGATAAGAATACGTATCCGGAAGAAAATGGCGCACAACAGAAAGATGTCAGCGGCAATCAGACATCCAATAATGAACGGCCAACCTTCTCGAACGATCCTCATAGGGAGGGGGATTAGTGGGCAGCGACCGGCTTCTTTGCCGGAGCATTGCGGTCCATACCCTTTTTCTGGAGCCAGGGCATCATGCCACGCAGGACGGCTCCCACTTTTTCGATGGGATGCGACGCGTAGGCGTCTTTCATGCGGGTGAAATTTTTGCGGCCGGCTTTGTCTTCGGCGATCCACTCTTTGGCGAACGCGCCCGACTGGATTTCCGAAAGGATCTTTTTCATTTCCTCTTTGGTCTTTGCATTTACCACGCGCGGCCCGCGGGTAAATTCGCCATATTTTGCGGTGTCGGAGATGGAATGGTTCATCCAGTCGATGCCGCCTTCGTACATGAGGTCCACGATGAGTTTCAGCTCATGCAGACACTCAAAATAGGCTGACTCCGGCTGATAACCGGCTTCGACCAGCGTTTCAAAACCGTTTTTCACGAGTTCCACGGCGCCGCCGCAGAGAACCGCCTGCTCGCCAAAGAGATCTGTTTCCGTCTCTTCTTTGAACGTCGTTTCGAGCACGCCGCCGCGCGTTCCGCCAATCCCTTTGGCATACGCGAGCGCGATCTGCTTCGCATTTCCCGAAGCGTCCTGGAAAACAGCCACGAGCGCCGGAACTCCGCCGCCTTCTTCAAACGTCCGGCGAACGAGATGTCCGGGACCCTTGGGCGCGATCATCACCACGTCCAGATGCGTCGGAGGCGTGATCGTTTTGAAATGGATGTTGAAGCCGTGAGAGAAGCAGAGCGCCGAGCCCTTTTTCATGTTGGGCTCGATCTCGTTCTTCCACACGTCGGCCTGAGCTGTATCCGGAAGAAGCACTTGAACAAAATCCGCGCTGGTCACGGCGTCTTTAACGGACAGCGGCTTCCAGCCATGGCTTTCGGCAAGTCCCCACGTTTTGCCGCCCTGGCGAAGGCCAATGACGACCGTGGCGCCTGAATCGCGCAGATTCAGCGCATGCGCGTGTCCCTGTGAACCGTACCCAATGATGGCGATCTTCTTGCCTTTGAGCAGGTCAAAATTCGCGTCTTTGTCGTAATAAACTTTAGCCATTAGTTTTCTCCGTCTTTCTTTTTTCCGCCCCGCGCCATCGCAATGATCCCGG
>JANLWZ010000008.1:0-1763 GCA_031364865.1 Elusimicrobiota bacterium | reverse complement strand
AACATATCATTCCAGAATCCGCGGTCGGCAAATTCTTCACCGCCTGAAAGCTGAAGACGGCGCAATCGGCCTCGCCCCCGACGTGCTTGCCGGCAATTCTGGTGCCCGACATGTGGGCGGCATCCAGAATCAGGCATAAGCCGCGCCTGCGGCACAACTCTACGACGCGCTGATATTGCCCGCAGTTTCCCCCAATCCCGACAAACATCACGGCGCGCGTCCTGGGCGTAAGTTTCCGTTCAATGTCCTCGGGATCCAGGCATAGCTGATCGTCGATGTCCGCAAACACCGGCTGCAGATTGCAATACATGATTGCGTGATTCGTCGATACAAACGTAAGCGGGGTGGTGATAATCTCGTCGCCATCGTTCCAGGCGTGCCTTGTCTTGAACATGTGCAATGCCAGATGCAGGCCCACCGTATTCGAACTTAGGAAATGGGCGTGCGGCAACGCCGTGTAGTTACACCATGCCTTCTCGAATTCAACTGTCTTGAAACCGAGTCCGGTCCAGCCTTTCTCAAGACACTCTCGTATCTGCGCAAGGCATTCGTCAATTCTGAAAGCCGGAACGAATAATTGCGTTGCCATGTCGTTGCCCTCTTGAATCAGCCAAGCACGACAACTATTCTAGCTTCATGGGGAAATCACTCTTCCCGCCCGACGATATGTTCGTCTTCCGTGAGCTATTGCGCTTTCCGGTCCGCTAACTCTCGTCAGCGGTAGCGCGATGGCCCCCACAAGCTGTTTGCCCGCGATTGGTTCTCTGCTATTGGCTGTCGTCACGTCCTGGCTCATCGCGAAGCGATTTGGCGTGCCGGCCGCCCAAGGACGCTATGCCCCAATTGATGGGATGCGTGGTTATCTTGCGTTTTTCGTGTTTCTGCACCATTGCGCAATTTGGTACTTCGCGCTAAAGACGACCCATTGGAAGGTGCCACCTTCCCATCTGTACACGCATTTCGGTGAGAGCAGTGTCGCCCTCTTCTTCATGATCACGGGATTTCTGTTTTTCTCCAAACTCGTTGATGGAAGAACAAAGAAAATCGACTGGAGCAGGTTGTTTATTTCTCGATTTATGCGCCTCGTACCGCTTTACGTTTTCGCGATGCTTCTGCTCTTGCTAATAGTTACTTATTTATCCCGTGGCGTATTGAGAGAGCCGCTCCCGGATCTGATAAAAGGAATTGCAATCTGGCTCGGCTTTACATTCCTTGGAAATCCGGATCTGAACGGCGTTGGCGCTACCTGGCTTATCGTGGGCGCAGTTACGTGGACGCTTCCATACGAGTGGTTTTTTTACCTTTCCCTGCCTCTTCTTGCGCTCACGGTAAACGCGAAGATTTCATGGCCATATGTCGCGCTCAGCAGTGCTTGCGTCGCAGGACTGGCGTTGCTATGGCATCCAAAAATCCACTTTGTACTTCCATTCCTCGGCGGAATAGTTGCGTCCTTCCTTGTTCGATCGGAGCCTTTCCGTCGATTTTCTGCACAAAGGGTTTCATCCTTCCTCGTCATCGCTTGCATCGGAATCACGGTCGCCCTTTTTCCCACGGCATTTGAGGTTGCACCACTCATTCTCCTGTCCATTGCGTTCGCCCTCATTGCCGGTGGAAATGATCTTTTCGGATTGTTCGTTGCACCTGCCGCCCGTATGCTCGGTCAGATCTCGTATAGCATTTATTTGCTTCAAGGGATCACACTTTTCGTGACTTTCCGTATCGTTCTTGGCATGACCAGGATCGAGATCTGGTCTCCCGCGACG
>JANLWZ010000327.1:0-9086 GCA_031364865.1 Elusimicrobiota bacterium | reverse complement strand
GCCGCGGCTTCGGCCGTCGTCTCCGATATTACGTGCCTGGCCAAGCAGGTCGCCGCGGGCACGGCCGGCAAGCTTCCCTATATTTCAGGTGACTTTCGTCGGCATCTCAGCGCCGTTCCCAAAGAAGCGATGATCTCGCGTTTCTATGTACGCTTTACGGTGTCGGATAACCCGGGCGTCCTCGCGAGCATCTCGGGGATCTTGAGCAAGCTCGGCGTTTCCATTTCAGGCGTTTATCAGCCGGAGCACGGCTTTAAGAACATCAAAGGCGTGCCCATCATGATCCTTACGCATCCCGTGGCGGAAGCCGTCATGGCGCGGGCACTCAAGGAAATCGGCAACAAACCGTACATCCGCGCGCGTACCGTGCTCTACAGGGTTGAAGAATGAGTCCTTCGGCGATGGGCCAGAACCGTTCCGGCATCATCGAGCATTATCGCGCCTTTCTCCCTGTCACTAAAAATACGCCGGTCATTACACTCCTGGAAGGGGATACGCCTTTAATCCCTGCGAAATATCTCCCTGAAAAGCTCGGCGTCCCTGTGAAGGTTTTCTTTAAGTACGAAGGCCTCAACCCAACAGGATCCTTTAAAGATCGCGGCATGACGATGGCCGTCTCGAAAGCGGTTGAGCGCGGCGCCAAAGCGATTCTTTGTGCTTCCACGGGCAATACCTCGGCGTCGGCTGCCGCTTATGCCGCGCGCGCCGGCATCCAGTGCGCCGTGCTGATCCCGGAAGGCAAGATCGCGCTGGGCAAACTCGCGCAGGCGCTCATTCACGGCGCGCGCGTCATCCAGATCTCCGGTAATTTTGACGACGCTCTGCGCCTCGCGCGCGACATTTCTCAGTCGCATCCGATGACTCTTGTGAATTCCATCAATCCTGACCGTCTCGAAGGCCAAAAAACAGCTGCTTTTGAAATCGTCGACGTTTTAGGGGAAGCGCCCGACATCCATTGCATTCCCGTCGGCAATGCGGCGAATATCGCGGCGTACTGGATGGGCTACCAGGAATACAAGCCCCATGGACGCGCCGCGAAAATCCCGCGCATGTGGGGTTTCCAGGCCTCCGGTGCCGCGCCTCTCGTTCATGGAAAGATCGTGGAAAAGCCGGAAACGATCGCAACGGCCATCCGCATTGGCAACCCGGCTTCCTGGAAACTCGCCACGTCTGCGCTTGAGGCGTCGCAAGGCCTCGTTGATGAAGTCACGGACGATGAAATTCTCGATGCCTATCGATTTCTTGCAGAGAAAGAAGGGATATTTGCCGAACCGGCGAGCGCAGCGTCAGTAGCAGGGTTGCTCAAACAGGCCAAAAAAGGTTTGCTTAAAGCGGGCGCCACGATCGTCTGCACGCTGACAGGCCATGGCCTCAAGGATCCCGACACGGCCACCAAGATCAAGCAGCTTCCCGCGCCGATCAAGCCTGAGAAATCTGCTGTGCTTAAAGCGATTGGATTATAGAGAGGACAAAACGATGACCATTTTGAAACGATCCGGATGGCTGGGACTCGCGGCGCTCGTTTTGGCGGGCTGTGCGCCGAAAGAAAAGGTGGTTCGCATCGCGGTGGCGCTTCCTGTGACCGGTGACATCGCCGCTCTGGGCCAAGGCATCAACCGCGCGTGCCAGATGGCGCTCGAAGATGCTCACGCCAAAGGCTTTTTCAAAGATTTTAAAGTCGAAGCCAAGCTGTTTGATGATCGCAGTGACCCGCGTGAGGCCGTGAGCGTCGCCAACCGCATCATTTCCGATCCTTCGATGGTGGCCGTCGTCGGGCATTTCAATTCAGGCTGCACCATTCCCGCCTCGCAGGTCTATGCGCGAGCGCATCTGCCGATGATCACACCGGCCGCGTCCAATCCCAGGCTGACGCTTCAGCAGATGGAGCCAGATTGGAAATACCCAAGGAACATATTCCGCGTGAACACGACGGATGATGTTCAGGGACCCTACGGTGCCGATTATGCCGTCAAGACGCTCAAAGCCCGCCGCGTCGCGATCATTCACGACAAAACGGCCTACGGCCAGGGTGTCGCCGAGGAATTTAAGAAGCGGCTCGTCGCCTTAGGCGGCGTAGCGCTGTCCTTTGATGGTGTGACGGTCGCTGATAAAGATTTCAACGCCCTCCTCACGAAAATCCGCGATGCCAATCCTCAGCTCGTCTATTGGGGCGGCGACTATGCGGGCGGTGGCCTGATTGTCCGTCAAGCGCGCGGCTCCGACATCAAAGTGCCGATTGTGCTCTCCGAGGCGAACCTGGATCCAGAATATCTGCGCGTGGCCGGGAAGAGCGCCGAGGGCACCTACATCACGTTCCTGGGAGCTCCAGCCTCTGTCCTCCCCAGCGCGCGTGAGTTCGTCAAGCGTTATGAGGCGAGATATCCCGGCGACGAGCTCAAAGCCTACGATCACTGGGGCTATGAAGCGATGTCCATCATCGTGGATCTCATCCACGAAGTCGGCCCGGATCGGGAGAAGATCTTAGCCTCCCTCCCTAAAATTAAGCACGAAGGCGTGCTCGGCGTTACGCAATTTGATGAAAAGGGTGACACGCTGAACAAAACCATCACGATCTTCCAGGTCAAAGACGGGAAGTTCGTGCCTCTGAAGTGACCCCACCACCTCTTTTTGCTGCGCCATCAAATCAAAAAGAGGTGGTGGGGTGATCCTCCAGCAGTTAATAAACGGCCTAACCCTCGGTTCCCTCTACGCACTGATCGCTTTGGGCTACACCATGGTCTACGGTGTGCTCCTCATGATCAACTTCGCCCATTCCGAGATTTTCATGTGCGGCGCTTTTGTCAGCCTCCTCTGCTATGTTCGCTTCAGCGCCTTCATGCCGCCGGCGCAGGCATTCCTGGCGGGCATCATGCTTTCTTTTGCCGTGTGCGCGCTGCTCGCTTTTCTCATTGAACGCATCGCTTACCGCCCGCTCCGCCGCGCTTCGCGGCTTGCGCCGCTGATCTCAGCGATCGGCGTGTCGATCCTGCTGCAGAACGCCGTTTTCCTCTGGATCTCCGACCAGTCTCTCGCTTATCCGCACGCGTTTGAGATCAAACATTTTGAATGGCTCGGAGCGCGCTTCAACTCTCTTCAACTCCTTATTCTGGGTATAGCGTTTGTGCTGATGATCACGCTGCATTTCTTTGTGAACAAGACCCGCCTCGGAACGGCCATCCGTGCGACCGCACAGGATGCGACGACAGCGTCTCTCATGGGCATTCCTGTGAACTCGATTATTGCCATTACTTTTTTTATCGGGGGTGCGCTCGGCGGCGTGGCCGGTGCTCTGAATGGGATGTATTACGGCTCGATCAAATACAACATGGGATTTATGCCGGGCACCAAAGCGTTTACGGCGGCCGTCTTAGGAGGCATCGGCAATATTCCAGGTGCGATGTGGGGAGGCATCATCCTCGGCGTACTCGAAGCGATGGTCGCAGGGTTCATTCCGAATGGCTCGGATTGGAAAGATGTGATCGCTTTTCTTGTTCTGCTCATCATTCTGCTGTTCAAACCTGATGGCCTCTTCGGAAAACACGTCCCGGATAAAGTGTGATGACCAAGCCAGCCAAATGGGGACTCTGGGGCTCGGGATTGGTTCTCCTCATTCTCATTCCCTATCTTCTCCAATCCACGCCGGCTTCCTTCTGCATTCGCATTGCCGGCATTGCCGGCCTCTACATGCTGCTGGCTTTGGGACTCAATGTGGTCATCGGGTTTGTGGGTTTGCTGGATCTTGGGTTCATGGCGTTTTACGCGATAGGGTCTTACACAGCGGCGATCCTTTCCATACAAAAGGTGCCGTTCGTTTGGTGTGTGCTGGCGTCGATGCTGGCCTCCTGCCTGATCCGTATCCTGATCGGTTTCCCGGCGCTGAGGCTTCGCGGCGATTACCTCGCTGTGGTCACTCTGGGCTTCGGAGAAGTCGTGAGGCTCGTCGCGACCAACTGGGACGCTCTCACGAATGGGCCCAAAGGTCTGCCGCGTGTCGGGCAATCGATACGTCCCGCATCTTTATTCGGTTTTGAGCTGACCTCGAACCTTCACTATTACTATCTCATCCTCGCCTGCGTTCTCGCGGCTGTCTGGGTGTGCGAACGCCTGAATCATTCGCGTGTGGGCCGCGCGTGGGTGGCGATCCGGGAAGACGAAGTGGCAGCCGAGCTCATGGGCGTCGAAGTCACAAGACAAAAGGTCGTTGCTTTCGGACTTTCCGCCGCCTTTGCGGGACTGGCAGGAGCCATCTTTGCGCATTGGGAAGGCTTCGTCACCCCTGAATCCTTCACGTTTTGGGAATCCGTCCTCCTGGTCTGCGCCGTTGTCCTCGGTGGTATGGGCAGCATTCCTGGCGTGATCCTGGGGACGCTCTGCATTGTCCTGGTCCCCGAAATATTGCGGAGCGTCTTGGGAAGTTATTTCGCAAATGCGCGCTACCTCCTCTTTGGACTCTCCCTCATCCTCATGGCGATTTACCGTCCGCAGGGTCTTTGGCCAAGCAAACGCAGGACGCATGAACTGAAGCCCACAGAAGCCGGTGAGGACCATGCTCGAGAGACTCTTTATGATGCGGAACGTAAATAAATGAGTTTTCTCGAAGCCTTAGCGATCACCAAAGGATTCGGGGGAATCTCGGCGCTGGAGCATGTCGATCTTTCGATCAAGCAAGGAGAAATTCTTGGCCTTATTGGCCCCAATGGCGCCGGCAAAACAACGTTTTTTAATGTGCTCACGGGTCTCTACAAGCCGGACAAAGGGGAAATCCTTTTTTGCGAGCGGCGTATCGACGGCCTGCAGCCGCATGAGATCGCTGCGCTGGGTATTGCCAGGACCTTTCAGAACATCCGGCTCTTCACCAACATGACGGCCATTGAAAACGTCATGGTGGCGCGTCACTGTGTCACAAAATCGGAATTCTTCAGCACGATCCTGATGACGCCCGCGTTTCGCGCGGAAGAGCAGTTGATCCAGCGTTCCGCCCGTGAACTCCTGGCCGACGTTGGGCTGCTGGATCGCGGCAATGCCCTGGCGAAAAATCTTCCCTACGGTGATCAAAGAAAATTGGAAATTGCCAGGGCGCTGGCGCTCGAACCCAAACTGCTCCTGCTCGATGAACCCACCGCGGGCATGAACACCACGGAAAGCGAAGAACTGATGCGCCTCATCGAGCGCATCCAGAAGCGCGGTGTCGCGATTCTTCTCATTGAACATCAGATGCGCGTGGTCATGAATCTTTGCCACCGGGTGGCGGTTCTCGATTATGGTGAAAAGATTGCGGATGCTGCACCGCATGACGTGCAGAAAAATCCTGCGGTGATCGAGGCCTACCTGGGGACGCAGCATGCTTGAAATAACAGAGTTGAGGACGTTTCACGGACGAAAGATAGAGGCGCTTAAAGGCATCAGTTTAAAAGTGCTGTCCGGTGAGATCGTGGCGCTGATCGGCGCCAACGGGGCAGGCAAGAGTACCTTGCTCAAGTCCATTGCGGGTATTCTTCCCCCGGATGCAGGCGAAATTAGATTTCAAGGGCAGCAGATCAGAGGCAAACAGCCGCATCAGGTGGCGGCGCTCGGGATTGTGTATGTCCCTGAAGGGCGCCGAGTCTTCCCTCGGCTCACCGTTCTCGAGAATCTCATGATGGGCGCGTATCTGCGGCGCGACCGCTCGAGCATCGCCGAAGATCAGGAGCGCATGATGACGCTTTTTCCTATTCTTCGCGACCGTCAAAAGCAGCCGGGCGCGACACTTTCTGGCGGAGAGCAGCAGATGCTCGCGATGGCACGTGCGCTCATGTCGCGCCCGAAAGTGCTTATGCTCGACGAACCCTCCATGGGACTTGCGCCCCTCATGGTCGAGAAGATCTTCTCGATCATCCAGGAGATTCACAAGCAGGGCATGACGATCCTCATGGTGGAACAGAACGCGCACAAAGCGCTTGAGACCGCGCAGCGGGCCTATGTGTTGGAAACAGGAAAGATTGTCTGCGAAGGTCCTGCGCGCGACCTCATGAACAACGCGCAGGTCAAACAAGCCTACCTCGGGATCCAGTAATGCCGCCCCGCATCGCGCTCATCTGTGTCGGCTCTGAACTTCTGCGCGGGAAAATCAATACGCATGCTTCGACGATCGCCAGGCGTTTCGCGCCCATGGGTCTTGGGATCACCTCGGAACAAACCGTTGGCGATGATCTCGCGGCTCTGACCAGGGCGATCCGCGGAGCGTTCTCAACACACGATCTTGTGATCGTCACCGGAGGACTTGGTCCAACCTTTGACGATCTCACTCGAGAAGCCGCATCAGAAGCGACGGGGCGGCCGCTTGTTTCTTCTTCCAAGCTTCTTCAAGAAATTCAATTCAAGTTTCGACGTGCCAAGCTCAAAAGCATGCCGCCCGCCAACAAGCGTCAGGCTTTTCTTCTGTCGGGTGCTCAGGCCATTTCGAATGCTTTTGGGACAGCGCCCGGCCAATGGCTGACCTTGGGGAAAAAGGCCATTGTTCTTCTTCCGGGGCCGCCTACCGAAATGGAACCTATGCTGAAAGGATTTGTGGTTCCCAAGCTCAAGCACTTAGTAAAAGAGGCTTGTGCGCAGGCTCATCTTCATTTCTTTGGAGTGCCTGAGTCAGAGATCGACCACAAGGTCCGTCCCATCGTTGCGCGCGAACAAGGCGTCGACTTCACGATCCTCGCGCGTCCCAGCCTCGTCGATCTGGATATCTTTGTCTATGCCGGCTCTCTCCAGGCAGCCCGTACTCGTTTAGCACGGATCGTTCGGGTTGTAAAACAAAAAACTGGACGATATTTGTATGGGATGAACGAAGAAAACTCTCTGGAGCAGGTGGTTTTGAATCGTTTGAAAGAAAGAAAAGCGACCGTGTCGCTCGCTGAATCCTGCACCGGCGGCCTTGTGAGCAAACGTCTCACTGATCTGCCCGGAAGCTCCAATTATTTTCTTGGCGGCATTGTGTCTTATGCGAACAGTGCTAAACAGACTCTCCTGGGCGTCTTGCCCGAAGCTCTTCGAAAGCATGGGGCCGTATCCAAAGAAGTAGCTCTTGCCATGGCGCATGGCGCGCGCGAAAAATTTGACAGTACTTATGCGCTCAGTATCACGGGCATCGCCGGGCCCAGTGGGGGAACTCCCAAAAAGCCTGTGGGGCTGGTCTATATTGCGCTCGCATCTCATAACAGCGCACGCTGTAAAGTCTTCCACTTCCGTGGTCCGCGTGAAATCATCCGTCAGAGAGCGGCGCTTTTCGCGATCAACATGCTGCGCGAATTCCTCTTGTAAATCCGGCACGTTTCCAGTACTCTTAAGCGCATGATTATCCGCCGATATCACGCGATTCTTTTCGGTGCAGCTTTCCTCTTGAGCGGCGCTGTCAGTTATTCCAGTTACGAACCTCACCGCTATCAGCTTCCTAATTACACGGTCGGTGAACTTCCGCGCAGACCCTGGATCGCGTTAACGTTTGACGATGGGCCGCACCCCGTGATGACTCAACGCCTGCTGGATACGCTGAAGCAGGAAGGTGTTTCCGCTACCTTTTTTGTTGTCGGTAAAATGGCCGTACGTTATCCCGATATTGTCCGCGAAATGGCGCGCCAGGGACATGAGGTGTCAAACCATACGTTCAGCCATCCCAAGCTCCCCCGAACAAAATCTCCTGCCGTGATCAATGAGCTCACGCAGACACGCGCCGTAATCCAGCAGCTGACCGGGCAGGACACCTGGCTCTACCGGCCGCCGGGCGGCGATTATTCCAAACGTACGGTGAAGGCCGCTTCCAGCGCCGGTTATCACATGGTGCTCTGGTCCATTCTCACGAAAGATGTCAACGGCGCCACCGTGGAAAGCATGCAGCGCAGAATCCACGAAAAAGCGGCCGATGGCTCCATCATCCTGATGCACTCCGGCATCCCGAACACGATCCAGATGCTGCCGCAAGTGATCGCTGACCTGCGCAGCCAGGGATATCAATTCGTGACGGTATCGCAGCTCCTGGGTATCGAAAATACTCGACACCAGCGCTTGCCGCCGCTTCCCGTCGCCGCATCCTTCCCACTTGTTTCCCGGTAATAAGATCAAACTATCAGCCATCGCTTTTGCGGCGGTTCTTATTCTGATGGCTACGCTATTCTTTTCACGCGCGCCGGCGGGATCCGTCAGCTCGATACATTTTCAACTCCGCCGGGGTCTCTCGGGACGCGAGATCGCGCGTGATCTGCAGCAGCACGGTCTGATCCGTCATCCCGCCTCCTTTCTGATCTGGGTAAAATTCTTTGGCGCGAACCGCCTTCGCCCGGGCATTTACGACCTGCCTACGAGTTCTTCGGGCCTGGAGATTTATCGACGATTTGAGAAAGGGCCGCCGCTGGTCCGTGTCACTTTTCCGGAAGGCTGGATGGCCAGGCAGATGGCAGCTCTTCTGGAAAGCAAAGGGATTGTCAACGCCACGGAATTTATGAAAGTGGTTCAACAAGGACAGGCTGAGGGCTACCTGTTTCCTGACACCTATTTCTTTGAACAGGACACTCCCGCTGAAAAAGTTGTCACACGGATGCGGACACGCTTCTCCGAAGTACTTCCCAAAGATTTCGAGCTACAGGCAAAGCAGAGGAAGCTCACGACGAAAGAGCTGGTGACGCTGGCGTCGATGGTGGAAAAGGAAGCGCGCGCTCCTGCGGAACGGCCGATCATCGCAGGGGTGTTCTACAACCGGTTGAAGAAGAAGATGCTGCTGGAATCCTGCGCGACGGTCGAATACGCCCTCGGCAAATGGAAACCCAGGCTGCTCTACAAAGATCTGGAAGTGAAATCCCCTTACAACACCTACAAGCATGCGGGACTGCCGCCGGGACCGATCTGCAATCCGGGCGCAGCATCCCTGGAGGCAGCCGCCCATCCTGCCGTGACCGATATGCTTTATTTCGTGGCCGATGGTCAGGGCACTCACCGTTTCTCCCGCTACTACAAAGACCACCTCAATGCGAAGAAAAAGAGATAGAGCGACGTCATCCGCCGGGGTGACGGCTTTGATTGCATTGTTCCTTGCTTGTGCAAGCCATATCTTCAGCATGGCTTGC
>JANLWZ010000410.1:0-1674 GCA_031364865.1 Elusimicrobiota bacterium | reverse complement strand
GTCGGAAAAGACGGCGAGCCTGTGGCAAAAGGATCTGGAGGATTTCTCATCCTCAAGAAACCATGGCCCGCGATGCTGCGCGGAATTTACGGCGACCCCGAACGTTTTAAGCAGCAGTACTGGAGTCAGATCAAAGGCGCTTACTTTACTGGTGATGGTGCACGCATCGACAAGGACGGCTACTTCTGGATCATGGGACGGGTGGACGATGTGATCAACGTGGCCGGTCATAGGCTGGGTACGATGGAAATCGAATCGGCACTCGTCAGTCATCCTTCCGTGGCGGAAGCCGCTGTAGTGGGCAAGCCTGATGAGCTCAAGGGAACAGCGATTGCCGCTTTTGTCACGCTCAAGTCCGGCAAGGAAAAGACCGACGAGTTAAAAGACATTCTTCGGGCGCACGTGGCCAAAGAAATCGGCTCGATCGCCAAGCCGGATGACATCCGTTTCTCTGATGCACTTCCGAAGACACGCAGTGGCAAGATCATGCGCCGGCTTTTGCGCGACATTGCGTCCGGGTCGCAAACTATTGGAGATACAACAACGTTGGAAGATCTGTCCGTTTTGGCAAAATTAAGGGACGACGACGAATAATGAAAAAGCCCATCTATCTTGACCATAACGCAACGACACCTGTACGCCCTGAGGTGTTGGAGGCCATGCTGCCTTATCTGAAAGGACAGTACGGCAATCCCTCCAGTATTTATCACCTCGGTCAGGAGGCCCGCCAAGCGATTGATAAGGCGCGTGAACAGGTGGCCAGTCTGTTGGGCGTCAAAAATCCCGAAGAAATCGTATTCACTTCCGGCGGATCGGAATCGATCAACTGGGCCATCAAGGGAGCCGCGGCCGCGCATAAGAAAAAGGGTCAAGGCCATATCATTACGACGAAAATTGAGCATAGCGCGGGTATCAACAGCTCCAAGTATCTCGAGTCGAAGGGCTGGGTCGTCAATTACCTTGGCGTGGATTGGCATGGCAAAGTGAATCCCACCCATGTGAAAGAAGCGATCACGCCCGATACCGCTTTGGTCAGCGTGATGCACGCGAACAATGAAATCGGCACGATCCAGCCAGTAGCGGAAATCGGCGCTCTTTGCCGTGCGAAGGGTGTGCCGTTTCACGTCGATGCCGTTCAGACCGCAGGGAAGATTCCAGTCTCGGTCGATGAGCTCCAATGCGATTTACTATCTGTGGCAGCGCATAAGCTCTACGGCCCCAAAGGTGTGGGTGCTCTCTACATTCGTCCCGGCACGAGGATCCAGGCGCTGATCCATGGCGGGCATCATGAGCGTAACCGTCGTGCGAGCACGGAAAACGTACAAGGCATTGTCGGACTCGGTGCGGCGGCGGAATGGGCGATGAAGAATATGAAACAAGAGGAAAAGCACGTTCGACATTTGCGAGACAAGCTTGAGAAAGCGTTGCTTCAGAAGCTGGAGTGCGTACGGCTCAATGGTCATCCTACCGAGCGGCTGTACAACACTCTGAATATGAGTGTCGAGTGTGTGGAAGGCGAAGGACTGATCATCGGGCTCGATATGCAGGGCATCTGCGTGTCCTCCGGAAGTGCCTGCTCTTCAGGTCAGACGGAAGTCTCGCATGTTCTGAAAGCGCTTGGACTGCCTGTGGAACTCGCCAAAGGGTCTATCCGATTTTCGTTGGGTTGGGACA
>JANLWZ010000326.1:0-5889 GCA_031364865.1 Elusimicrobiota bacterium | reverse complement strand
GTCACATTTTCTCTTAACACGGGAAGAGCATCGATAAAGAGACGGGTGCGAGATGCAGTCATCAATAAGTGATGGAATCGGAAGTCCGGGATACGGTAGTCCCGGGATGCTTCTGTTTCCCGCCAATCCTGGTAGCGCTGTAGCAAAATGGAGGAGTTAGTGGAGTGCGCCGTACGTAACGTACTTATGATTTTGCGGTTGCAAACACGTTGGAGTATCACTTCAGAGGTCATGAAAGTAGCGTTAGATAGCGCAGCGTAGGCGAATAGCAATAGTGAGATATCTCTCACATTAATACAGAAGGTCTTGAAGAGCTGAGCATTCATATCCTCTGTCTGTATTTCGATTTTGTTTTTTTCTTATTGGATCAAGCGCGATCAGATGACTTCTACGTCAACGTCGTCAAAGAAGAGAGAGGCGACAAATTCCAATGTGGGAGTCGAGGTCAATAACGTGCACAAAAGGATAAGATATGTTATGGATGACGATGCAAACTCACTGAAGGAGACGTTCCTGAGAGATCGACTAACTGTTGCATCAAATTTCGGGAAGGATTTTAAAGTAGATCAGTCTACGTGGTTTTCTAAAAGGGGAGACAGAATAGAATCAGTAGATACAGTTGTTGGTACTGCGATAGTAGTTCCGGTGGATCTGCCTGACGTTGGAGAAATAGCGGATGAGGCATGGGCGAACTCATCAAATTGGTATTGCTGTATTGTAGAGAAAACGAACATTGATCTAACAATTCAGATTAAGGTTCTCGGTACAATAATGCCGATGAAAGAGGAATATTTAATCCCAGGGTGGTCTACAATAGTCGCTCTTCCGTTGTATGTCTTAACGTCCAAGGGGAAGTTGAAGGAGAAACACGAGGAGCTGTTAGATGCCTCATGCGTTGAGCTGGTAGCGAATCAAGAAGGTGAGGATGTAGTTAAGCCAGTTGGCATTAAGAGCATATCACTGTACGGTATACCTGATCTCGACGGTATACCAAGACCTTGTTCGATGAAAACGGAGGGTATCAAAAGGATGTTGAAAGTAGCTGGATTAATACGTCTGACGGGTGAACGCTTTGATAGACTGGTGGTGGACTTGTTGTACTGCAGGGAGACTTTCATGTCGACGTGTCAACGGTATGCTGAATCATCAGAAAGTTTGCCAAAGGATTCACCGTTCAAATCGTTTGTGAAGTTACCAAAACTGTCAGGGTTACCAGTTCAGGATAATATCGAAACACTAGAGAGGTTAATGATAGGGGACTATCCACTTTACGATAGGTCACGCATATCACTAAAGGACTTTCTCAGCTTTAAATCAGATAATGTTAAATGGGGAAAGTCTCCTACTAGAGAAGGACGAGCAGCGTTAACGGATGCACTTACAAACTTTCAGAAAGTACTGGTGGTCTATTTTGGAAACAGTTACAGCGCTTGCTTCGACGATGTTCTGGGAATTCTGAATGAGGACGACGATATTCTTCAGGATTACAATGACTCTTACATACAGATCAAATTCGAGATGACAATATCATTGTTCTATCACGACGTCTATAAGGAAAGAACCTCACTAAACTACCCGGAAATGTCGATGGCGACACCATCTCAATGCGCAGCTTTACTGAAGCACTACTTGTTCGAGGAGTTGCAGAAAGCACGAGGTTTGTCAGAAACTAATAAATGGGAAAGACATCCGCACTCAAAATTCTACTCACAAGAGGGTACATTCAGCAAGGTGATATTCCATAAAGTGGTCAAGTCAGAGCCTAAGCAAGTGAATGAAGAAAAAGAAGAGAATAAGATCCCATGCGTCTGGCACTTAGCAGAGCAGTTAAAAGTGAAAAATATGAGGGATCAAGTTGTCACTTGTCGCAAGGCACTGTGTGAGTGGCCTCACAAGATTCTGAAAAATTGCACTCGGGAGGAAGTTATGACGAATGCCAATACACTCGGTAAACTTAGAGGGCAGTACATCAAGCAGCTGAGCACGGTAGAGCTCAAGTTGAAGGACAACCACTACAAACCTAAATGAGATGCCCGCGGTGTGAAGCTGCGGCTCGCATCGCCTAGTAGGTCGTATCCAACGGAAGGAATCGGAGACAACTTGTTGCACCGACAGCGGATGGAATGCAGCTCTGACACAGCGTGCTGTTCAAGGGATAACGGAGATTACTCAGCGCATCAAGATGAGAACAAAAGTAAGGGAAGTAAGAAAACGCCTCGCTAAGAGTATGCGCTCGATGATAACACGAACTGCATAGCAACTTACTCTGCCAACGGAGTAAGCAAAGGCGTAAGAGGGGAAGGAAAAATAACGAATGATTATGACATCACAGTAAATCAGTGGGAGCAAGACTTTGCTTATAACGAGTAGTGTGAGACTGCAGTGAACGATACAATCGCAAAGCTATCCTTGATGTTTCCGGAGCAGGTGACAGCTGATCAAGTTAATAAATTAAGAGAAGTGGCTATTGAAGGATACAGACTGGCCGACAGCATCTACACAGCTAGAGATGCCGAAGAGTGGGGAAATCATTTCGAGGTATCGGACGATCTCGTGAGTAGTGATGAAGCACTATTCAAAGCCAGCATGCGGGATATTAAGGTCATGACAACTAGGCGACAGAAGAAACTAATGAGTAATAGATTAAACACTACGCGCATCGAGCTCTACACTCGGATTGACAATCCCGAAAGAGAAAAGTTAATACTACTTGCGAAAAAAGGGATGCCGCTCCTGCTACGAGAGGGATTTACGCCCAATGGACAAGGAATATTGCCACCGCTGCGCAAAACTTATACGAACGTCAAATCAGCAGTAAATCGCCTTCTGGTCGAGAACTTTCATGACTTGGGACTCGCATTTATTCTCACAACGTCGACTGCATTGACAATACCAGGAATTCATTTTTCGCCGTTGCATTGGACAGAGAAGCAAGGGAAAAGGCAAGGTCGTCCGATCGGGGACTGCTCCGATGGAGGCTCGGAGGATGGCAATGAGCCACTCAATTCGTTGTCAACAAAAAATCAATCAGATCAGCTTTGGGGTACAATACATCATCCATCAATCGAAGACGTCGCAAACATGATAACAGCTTACTACAAAAGGGCAGTCATGGATAACACTACCCTCAAGTGGAGTGACCTCGTAATGTACAAGAAGGATCTGAAGGGGGCGTTTACGCTTCTATTCTTCGATGCTGATGGAGTTCAAAATCTGGCCATGGAGATGACAGACGATAAAGTAATCATATTCATATGTGGCATCTTTGGGCGGTCTGGAACCCCAGCAGCGTTCCAGGTAGTGAATCGTGCAATTATGCACGAGTTGAAGTATGTTCTCAAGGGCACTGCACTGATGTACAGTGATGACATCTTGGGTGTGACGACATTAGATGATGCTGCCGCAGAGATGCAAGCCACAGATATGGTGTGCAGTAACTTAATGGGACCCGATTCTATTGAGGAAACGAAAACGGAATCAGGTCGATGTCTAACGTTCATTGGATATGACATTGATTTAGACAAAAGTTTGATAACAATATCAAAGCGAAATATACTCAGAACATTGTACGGTTTCCTAAGCGTCGACTTATTGAAGCCGGTAAAGGTTAGAACGATGCAAAAGTTAGCTTCATGGGCATCGCGATACGGCAAGATTTGTGTTTACATGAAACCCTTTATCAGTGTGTTATATGCGGAGTACGCAGGAAGAGGCAATCATACGTCTTTCACGCTGTCGAGTAAAGCGTGCCAAGTAATACGATTCTACCGAGTGCTACTGGGACTTACAGCAGTCAATCAAATTGAGTTCTCGAGAAGCATTTCATCGTTCGCATGCAATGTGTCGAATCTAATCATTGAATTTGATGCGTCACTGACTGGGATTGGTCTGCTCTACTACAAAAGGTCAGAAGAAAAGGAAGTCCTTATTGGTGGAGGATCGGTTGATATCTCAGGCTTGCACTTCGAGTCTGATGCTTCATACCAGAATACCGCGGAATTTATTGCGGCAATTATAGGGATACGAGGTTTGAAACAATTGGGGCTGACTCCGGAGAGCGTTTGTTTGCGAGGAGACAGCATAACAGCCTTGACATGGGCATCGACTTCGAGGTTCAGAGGGGGATTAGTTGGTAACGCGGCTGCAGTTTTCATATTGCAGAACATGTACGAAAAAATTTCAATTAGTGAAGTCGTACACCTCGCGGCAAAAGATAACTGGCGAGCAGATTATCTGTCAAGAGGAGGAACAATGGAGGGGCTACTAATAAGAGATTGTAATCTAAACGCAACTCGCGTCGTTGAGCTCGACGGAGATGAGATAATTCAGCTGTGTGATCCTCTCAGAGCAACAACAACTGACGAGGAATTCAACAGTTTCTGGTTTGACATACGTCGAATCATAGGAACTAATAATCAACGTCACTGCACCTTTAATTTACAGGTATAATGAAGAATTCGGCGCGAAGCAACGGAGTAAGCAAGGAGGAGGATGCCATGCTGAAAAGCTTCCTTAGCCAAAGCGTGACAAAAGGTACAGCGCAAAGCTACCAGGGTGGTATCAACAAGTGGAAAGAGTACTTGAGAACACTAGATCCGGATTATCACCCTGGGGATTTTTTGGAAAGGATGGAGGGCCAGCATGAAAAGGCGAAACGAATCGTATTATTCATGGCATACCTATATATGAGCGAAGGACTACGAGATGAACAAGTGAAAAGGGCAGTGACAGGCGTGTCCTACATGTTTGAAGTTGAAGGAATGGATGCGAGCTTTATGGAGCTCGCAATGGTGTCACGAGGAAGAACAGCAACGAGCCGTTCTATTGAAGAGTGCAGGACATATGAAAAAGTACGAGGCAACAAGGTAATACTACCGGTCTGCTTGGACATTGTTCTCAGCGTAAGGGATCAGTATTGGGTTAACCAAGACTGGAGCACAAAAGGAATGGATAAAAGAGGGATTTGGTTGGCCATTAGTATCGGTTTTGATTCAGGCCTCCGAATCGGCAACTTGACGAAGAGAGATGGACCCAATGGGGCAGATCACTGCATTCGCGCAGGCCAATTGACATTTTTCGTAATTGACCCAAAGACGAATGAAGAAGGGAGACTTAAGGGGGGCCCTCTAACAACAGCCTTCCTCAAACGACAGGATGTTACATTGAGTGCAGTTAGTTCGGTGGATATGACGTATGTGACTTCCAAAACTTCTAGGAAAGTCAAGTCGTTAGTGAATAATCCGAAAACGATATCGAGGCGTACTCTAGTGGAGAGCATGGTTCTCGATGATTTACTATCATGGTTCCTCCATTCGCAAGTTCAAGAAAAGGATGAATTGTTAACTAGGTACAGCAACACAGGTTCCAGAAAGGTGGTCATAAGAAAAGATGTAAGGACAGCTATCAAGTTAGCAGTTCAGGGAGCAGGTTTGCCACCAGGAAATTTCTCGACAAAATCACTGAGGTCCGGTTTTGGCACTCACGTTACAGCGAATGGTATGGGAGCAGATGAAATGAAGTCTAGAGGAGGTTGGGTGAAGGATTCTGCCGTGCCGGATAATCATTACGTGCGACGCATGCACAATAGAGGAGCATTGGCTCTAGCCGCCTCAAGTTCAGGAGATCAGATGCATGGGGTTGAGGAGATCACAAGAATGTTACCCTCGGCATCAAACGATAGCAACTAGGCTCAATGTTGGAGACATGGTTGGGCGGAGCCTAGTGAAAGAGGTGTTTTTGCTGAATATTTCAATATTCGCTTGGACCATCCAACACATGCATAAGAGTCAGTCGTCGATAAATAATGAAACGGAATAGTCACATTTTCTCTTAACACGGGAAGAGCATCGATAAAGAGACGGGTGCGAGATGCAGTCATCAATAAGTGAT
>JANLWZ010000393.1:0-2092 GCA_031364865.1 Elusimicrobiota bacterium | reverse complement strand
CGGAGTCGGAACCGCAGGCGGCACACTGGCCGTCGCCGAACCAAACATGATGAATCCGCAGATCATGATTCAGAAGAATGTGCCCGCCATTAAGCGCGCTATGGGAGATTCGGAAGAAGAGACAGCATTCTTTCGCTGGGGTTTGCGCCATCAGATGAATCGCTCCGGATTCAAGAACATTGAGATCTCGCCCTTTGACTTTCTGCATCCTTTGGTCCCAGCCGCCACGATTCCTTTTGTTGACCGAGTGGGGCGCTTCCTGGAACACATGCCTCTCATCAAAGAGATCGCTGGCTCATTGCTCATTTCTGCACAGAAAGACTCTAAAGGAGAACACGTGTCAACACTTCCACCCAAGTCGCTCCTCACACGGTTCGTGGGACTCTTTAAAAAAAGTGATATTGCGCACACCGACCTCAATTCTTCCGATGCGGCGCTCCTTCATCGCAAGCAAATTCTCGGCAAAGCCTTTCTAAGAAGGTTCTACGAAGACACGTATGACATTTTTGTTTCCGAAGCAAAATCGCTCGCCTCGCTGCCGGGCGACATCCTTGAGCTGGGCTCAGGAGCCGGTTTCCTCAAAGAGCGCATTCCGGGGGTCGTTACGTCGGATGTCTGTGAACTTCCTTTTGTGGACCGGGTCGTCTTTGCGAACAAGCTGCCATTCGAAGACGGTGGCCTTAAAGGCATCTTTGCACTGAACGTCCTGCATCATCTGGCGGATGCGGAAGCTTTTTTTCGCGAAGCGGACAGGACGCTCGTGCCAGGCGGCAAGATTGTCTTCATCGAGCCGCATTGCTCAACATGGGGGAAATTTGTTTACACCTATCTCCACTATGAACCTTTCGACATGAAGGCGAAAGACTGGACGCTGGAAGATTCCGGGCGGCTTGAAACCGCCAATGGTGCTCTGCCTCACATCATTTTCACGCGCGATCGCGAAAGATTCGAAAAACTATTTCCCAGGCTTAAAATTAAGACGTTCAACCATCACAATGTTCTCTGCTACCTGCTTTCCGGAGGGGTTTCGTGGCCGGCGCTCGTTCCCGCGTTCACCTATCCGCTCTTCAGCGCGGTCGATCGTTTACTGTCACGCTCAACGAAGACTTTCCCGATCTTCCAGACCATCGTCCTCGAGAAGGTTTGAAAATACTGGTCGTCCATAACCGCTACATTCACCGCGGGGGTGAAGATGTGTGCGTGGATCGTGAAGTGAAAGCGCTTCGCGACGCGGGACTCGACGTTCAAACGCACTTCGTGGACTCTCGACCCGGCACGCGCGCTCTCGCGCAAGGCCTTCTCGCGCCGTGGGGATCTGGGGCCGTGGCACAGGCAGAAAAAGCGCTTCGAGACGTTCAACCCGACGTCCTGCATGCGCACAATCTTTTTCCACTCCTTTCCCCAAGACTTTTTTCTGTCGCCAGAAAGCTAAACATAAAAACAGTGCTTACCCTTCACAACTACCGTCCAATGTGTCTTAACGGCCTGTTTCTTACGCCGGCCCACCAAATCTGCGAGCGGTGCGCGGGACAAAGTTATCTGCCAGGGATCGTCCGCGGCTGTTACCGGGAGAACCGGCTTCAATCGCTTTTTATGGCAGGGCATCTGACGATGGCCAAGCAACGAGGATGGTATCGATCGGTGGACCGTTTTATCGCGCCATCCCGGTTCTTAAAAGAAAAATTCATCTCTTATGGATTGGACGATTCCCGCATCACGGTACAAAGTCACTTTTTACCGGACCGGCAGGCAGAGGCTCCCCAGCACCCAGCGCCTTACATTCTGTATTTGGGACGCCTTTCCGAAGAAAAAGGTATTCGCTGGCTTTTAAAACTTTTCAAAGAGACGTCGATTAATGGACAACTCAAGATTGCAGGGGAAGGGCCTCTCAAAGAGACCGTTGTAGAGTCCCAGGACAAGCGCATCGCTTACGTAGGCCAATTAAGCGGTGTCGAGAAGCAGAAAACCATCGCACAAGCGGCGGCCGTGATGCTGCCATCGGACTGCTACGAAAACTTTCCACTGACGGTTCTTGAAGCGAACAATTGCGGAGTGCCTGTGGTCGCCCCAGCTCTGGGGGGGTTCCCTGAGC
>JANLWZ010000357.1:0-3895 GCA_031364865.1 Elusimicrobiota bacterium | reverse complement strand
CGGAGTGAACAGCAACGGTCTTCATGCCCATCTCGCGGCAGGCGCGGATGATACGGACCGCGATTTCACCACGATTGGCAATCAGGACTTTTTTAAACATTAGTTGTCGCTCTCTTCGGATTCAGGCTCCACTACAAAAAGCGGCTGGCCGTACTCCACAGGATGCCCATTCGCTACGAGCGCCTTGACGATTCTACAGGCGCCAGGCGAGAGGACGTCTTTCATGATCTTCATGGCTTCGATCGCTGCCACGGGCTGACCCGAAGCCACTTTTGTTCCTTCGACAACGAGCGGCGGTCGGTTGGGCGAATCCGAACGATAAAAGGTTCCTACCATCGTGGACTTGATCGTCATGGGTTCGGGCGCTTTGGCCGGTGCTGCGTCTTGCATGGAAGCGGCGTCAGCCGACGCCGCCGCGATGGGCTCTACCTTCGGCGTGACCGTCCGCGTAAAGCTGATATGAACACCCTTTTTCTCCAGGATCACTTCCTGGAGATCCGTGGTTTCTACAAACTCGAGCAATTCTGTAAGTCGCTTATCGGCCATGATTAAAGTCTGGAGAGATATTCTCCGGAGCGTGTATCGATGCGAATGACATCCCCTTCTTTGACAAAGAGGGGCACGTTGATCTCGATGCCGGTTTCCAGCGTTGCCGGCTTCACCATGTTGGACACCGAGTCACCCTTGATGCCGGGGACGGTCTGCGTCACTTTGAGTTCCACGGTCGTGGGAAGCGCGATCGAAAGAAATTTATCGTCCAGATAAAGGGCTTCGACTTCGAGGTTTTCCGTCAGATAGTTGGCGAGCTCGCCCAATTTTTCCTTGGGCAGAGAGAACTGGTCATAAGACTCCATGTCCATGAAATGGCAGCCCTCTGCGTCGGCATACATAAACTGCTTTTTGCGCTTGGTCGGGGTGACTTCCTTGAAGCGGTCGGCCTGCTTGAAAGTGCGTTCAATGGTTGCGCCGGTGTAAAGATTGCGAAACTTCACGCGCATGATGGCGTGCGACATTGCCGTCTTGTGGTTTTGGAACCACAGGATCTGGTAGGGCGTGTTTTCGTACTCGATGATCAGTCCGTTGCGAAAATCTGTTGGTTCAATCATTGCGGCATCCCTTATTTCGTAAGAATTTCGTATCCCGTCTTCGTGACGAGGAGCGTGTCTTCGATCCGCACGCCGCCCCATCCCTGCAAGTAAATACCCGGCTCCACTGTAATGATCATGCCGGGTTCAAGGATATCGGTGCTGGCCTGTCCTACCCAGGGCGCTTCGTGGATCTCGACTCCCACCCCATGCCCGGTGCTATGTATAAAACGATTGCCCCAACCCGCCCGCTCAATTTCTTCGCGAGCGATTTGATCAATCCGGGCTGTCTTTACACCTGGTTTTACGGCTTGGATGGCGAGTTTTTGGGCGCGAGCTACGGTATCGTACACCTTGCGGCCAAGCGACGACATTTTACCCAAAAAGAAGGTCCGGCTCAAGTCGGAGCAGTACCCATCCACCAGGGTGCCGATATCGCACAAAACGAGGTCATTTTTCTTCAAAACCCGGGTACCGGTGAGGTAGTGCGGAAAAGCGGCGTTTTCCCCGGACGCTACGATCGTATCGAAGGACGCTTTGGCGGCGCCGTTCTTGCGGATGTAGGATTCGAACTCGCCCGCCAGATCACATTCCCGCATCCCTGGCCGTGCGATCTTCTGGATGTGGTGAAAGCCTTTCGCGACCGTGCGGCCTGCTTCGCGGAGTGCGGCGATCTCTTGAGCATCCTTTTTCACCCGGAGCGGCGTGGTCGCACCCGGCACCGGAACCCACTTCAGCCTGGATCCGGTGGCTTTGCGCAGGCCCATCGCGAAGGCCTCGGGGGTGTGATAGGGATCGTAGCCGATCGTTTTCCAGCCAGCCTTGACCGCATATTCGATGAGCATGAGATAAGCGTCCGAGAGCTTCCTGAGCTGGAAGATGTCGTAGCCACGCGTCAGCTCCTTGGCTTGATCGACCGCGAGCATCGGCACGAACATGGACGCTTTATTCTTGCCGATCAGAGCCCAGCACCCTTCTGATCCGTAACCGGAGAGATAGAAGAGGTCGGGAATGTGAGAGACCCAGTAGCCGTCGACTTTGAGACGGGAAAGGTGTTTTTGGAAAGCGCTCGTGTGTGCGTTGGTCTTTTTCATTGGGGTCCTTATAGCCTCGCTGTCATCATTTTGGCCTGTCGAGTTTGGAAATCCTGATCGTAGCGCGGGTAAAGGGCGCGGACGCGCTCCTGAAGCTCACGATACGGCAGCTGTCCGCTCGCCGTCGGGTTGCCGATGTACCCATAGAGCAGGCAGGCTTTGAAAATGGGGGCGGCGATTCGCGACAAAGTCCCTAAGGGTCCCATGCCCATCACCGTCATGAACTTCTTCGCGCTGAACATCTCGTTGATTTCCAGTAAAGTTCGGATGTCCGCTTCGTCTTTGGCGCGCGCGGCAATCTTCACAATATCCGCCTTCTTACCGTAGGCCGCGCGCGCGATCTTGATCAAATTTTTCCTGGAGGGCGTCGCCTGGTAATCGTGATGAGAAATGATGAGCCCTACTCCCAGCTTTTGAGCGTTCTTCGAGATGTCGCGCCACGGATATTTGGGATTCCATTCGACATCGATCAGGGACGCGTGGGCGAGCGCGCGCCAGTGCACAGGCTGCCACCAATTGGGAAAGGGATGCCCGCCCCGGAAGCTCACGATCATGGGGATCTTGATTTTGTCCTTAAAGCGCGACAATTTCTGCGGCATGTCTTCACGGAAGAAATTGCCCCAGACGTCCAGACGGATTTCCACGACATCCGCACGATCGTCACGCGCCTGTTCCAGGAGAAAGGGCAGATCATCTCCGTCCAACGAAGCGACGAGGAGCGGCGACGTTTTCTTTAAGGTTTCGAGAGTTTCGTTTTTCATAGTCCGCAGGAGGAAAGTGCCTGATCGAGCAACGCCGGCGGCACTTCCTGGCCAGAGACGGCCTTGCCAATCTCTTTGAGGAGGACGAACCGCACTTTCCCTCCTTGAGATTTCTTGTCGCGCGCCAGATACTCCATGAGGCTCGCGCGCGGGATTTTCCGGCTGACGCGCGCGGGCAGGCCGGCGCGCGTGAGCAGGGAGTTGATGCGAATGCGGCTTTGCCCATCGAGATCGGTCATCTGCTCCGAGAGGAGCCCGGCGACAAACATGCCGACGGAGATCGCTTCGCCATGAAGGACGTGGCGATAACCCAGCGCGCCTTCGATCGCGTGACCCACGGTGTGTCCAAAATTTAAGATCGCGCGCAGGCCCGTCTGCTCCGTCGGATCTTTTCGGACGATCTCGGCCTTGATGGTGGCGCAGCGCGCAATGATCGGCTCCCACTCCTCGCTGTAGCCCTCGAGCAGCACGTCCATCTTGCTCTCCAGAAGTTCAAAAAGTTTCGCATCAGCGATCGCGCCGTACTTGATCACTTCCGCCAGGCCGTTGCGCCAATGCCGCGCCGGCAGCGTCTTTAAGAGCGATGGCTGCACCCAGATCAGCTTCGGGTGATAAAAGGAGCCTACGAGGTTCTTGCCTTCGGGAAGATCGATCCCCGTTTTGCCGCCGATCGACGCGTCCACCTGCGCCAGGAGCGTCGTCGGCACCTGAACGTAGCGGATGCCGCGCAAAAACGTCGCCGCGACAAATCCTGTTAAGTCCCCGGCCACGCCCCCGCCCAGAGCGATGAGCCAGGACTTTCTTTCAAATTTTTGGCGGGCAAGCTCGCGATAGAGCTTCTGTCCCTGAGCGAGCGACTTGGAACGTTCACCGCTGGGGATCGTCGTGATGGAGGCCTCAAACCCTGAACGCAAAAGTCCTTTTTTAAGGTCCTGACCGTGACGTTTGGCCACCG
>JANLWZ010000351.1:0-1533 GCA_031364865.1 Elusimicrobiota bacterium | reverse complement strand
TCAATGCAGTCTGGGAAGAACAGGCGACCTGTTCAGCTACCAGACCTATGGAGTGACACCCGACGTGATGACGCTCGCCAAAGGTTTAGGCGGCGGCATGCCCGTGGGCGCGATGCTGGGGAGTGAAAAAGTGGCGGCCGTTCTTGGCCTCGGAGATCATGGTGCGACGTTTGGAGGAAATCCGATTTGTGCTGCTGCGGCACTCGCCATCCTGAAGCTTTTAACGACGGACATGCTCAAGCGGGTCAAAAAACAAGGCCATGCTCTTCTGAAAGATCTTGAGCCGCTCGTGCGATACCCCTTTGTTCGAGAACTTCGCGGCGTTGGCCTGATGATCGGTATCGAACTGACGATTCCAGGAGCACCTTTTGTCGAGGCCTGCAGGGCAAAAGGTCTTCTCATCAATTGCACGCAGGGAAATGTTCTGCGCTTCCTTCCTCCGCTCGCCATATCCGATAAAGATCGGCGCTGGGCCATGCAAATTCTTGCCAAAGCTTTTGAGCAAGCCAGTAAAACCCCGCACTAACTGATGAAGAATCGGTGGACGGATAGCGAAGCACGCGC
Source organism: Elusimicrobiota bacterium (assembly GCA_031364865.1). Classification (GTDB taxonomy): domain Bacteria; phylum Elusimicrobiota; class Elusimicrobia; order 2-01-FULL-59-12; family 2-01-FULL-59-12; genus JANLWZ01. Next base: position 969 of record JANLWZ010000351.1, on the reverse strand, counting down.
TTTCCTCTCCCGCTATCGCACGCAAGGTCCGGAACTTGCGCTGCGTACCTACACCGCTCAGCTGATCGGTCGCGATTCGAATCTCGTTCTTCACGGCGGCGGAAACACGTCTGTCAAAAAAATGCAGAAATCGGTGACAGGAGATCTCACGCGGGTACTTTGTATCAAAGGCTCGGGGTGGGAACTCTCCACCATCGAGCCTGCAGGTCATCCCGCTGTCCGATTGGATGCTCTTGAGGCCCTGCGCGGGCTTCCCTCACTCTCCGATGAAGACATGGTGAACGCCTTGCGCGCGAATATGCTGGATGCTTCTGGTCCTACTCCCTCCGTTGAGTCTTTGCTGCATGCTTTTCTACCCCACACGTTTATCGATCACACCCATGCGGACGCCGTTCTTTCCATCACCAACCAACCCGATGGCGCCAAACGCGTAAAAAAATGGGTGGGTGAACGGATGGGCATCGTGCCCTACATCATGCCTGGATTTGCCCTCGCCAAACTGGCTGCAGAAATTTACGAAAAGAATCCCGCGGTCGAAGGTCTCATTCTCCTTAAACATGGCATCTTTACCTTCGGAGACAGCGCGCAGGAAAGTTATGCGCGCATGATCAAGTGGGTAGGCTCCGCAGAACGTGAACTGCGCGCGCCGCAGAAAGCTTCCAGCTATGCAAAAATTCAATCGGACTCGGCAGCCATCGGAAAAGTCGCCAATGAATTGCGCAGCATTTGCGATGGGATGCTCGTTCGGCACCGGGTGAGTCCCGAGATCGTGCGATTCCTTCAGCGGCGGGATATCACTCGCATTTCTCAGCAAGGTCCTGCTACGCCGGATCACATCATTCGCACGAAAGCGATTCCTGTGCTCCTGCGCTCCGGAGTAGATCCTTCAGCGTCTGTGGCTCGTTTCATAAACGCCTATGAACGCTATTTCGAACGCAACTGTAAATTAAAAAAAGTGACGCGCCAACC
>JANLWZ010000350.1:0-1980 GCA_031364865.1 Elusimicrobiota bacterium | reverse complement strand
CGACGTGCGTGTAGATCTGAGTCGTGCTGATGGAGGCGTGCCCCAGCATTTCCTGCACAGCGCGCAAATCAGCGCCATGCTGCACGAGATGCGAAGCAAAAGAATGTCGAAGGGTGTGGGGTGTCACCGGCTGGTGGATGCCGGCAGCGATAGCGGCTTTGCGAATGAGACGCCAGAACTGTGACGCGCTCATGGCGCGCTTGCGGTCCGAAAGAAAGAGCGCTTTCACAGACGCTGGCGTTGGCGGTCGTCTTCCTAAATAACCGCGGACGGCAAGCTTGGCGCGCTCGCCCACCGGCACGATACGTTCTTTGCCGCCTTTTCCAAAGACGCGGACGTAGCCTACCTCCAGATTGATCGCGTCGAGCCGTAAATGAATAAGCTCGCTCACCCTTAAGCCCGCCGCATACATGAGCTCAAGCATCGCGGTGAGCCGCATCTGCCGGTCCTTGGCGGTGCCAACGCCCGTGAGTAGTCGAGAGACTTCATTCTCCGACAGGTAATTCGGTAGATGTTCCGCTTTCTTCGGACTGCGCAGCAGCATGGAAGGGTCTTTCGTTATTTTTTCTTCGCGCAGGAGGAAACGGTAGAACGTGCGAAGGCTTGCCATGTAGCGTGCGATGGAACTGGACTGAACACCGGCCGATTTACGCTGCCAGAGGTATTCCGTGAGATCTTCCCGCGTGGCCGTCAGCGGGTTTTTGGACTTTTCTTCGAGGTGTTTAAGAAACACCAGAAGGTCCAGGCGGTAATTGATCAGCGTCCGCGGAGAAACATCCCGATCTACGCGCAGGTGCTGCAGGAACGATTCCAGCAGTTCCGAATGGCTAGGATCGTTTGGCGGCAACGGGTTCCTTGGATTCCTTTATCTCTTTGGTTTCTGTCTTCGCTGGAGCTTCCACCGCTGGAGAAAAATACTTCTTGCGGAGTTCCGTTTCCAGTCGATTGGCAACTTCAGGATGTTCCTTCAAGTAGACGCGAGCATTATCGCGGCCTTGTCCGAGGCGTTCTTCCTTCCAGAGATACCACGATCCTGCCTTCTCTAGAACTCCGGCTTCTACGCCCACATCGAGTAAGCAGCCTTCGCGCGAGACGCCTTCGCCGTAATACATTTCAAATTCCGCCTGGCGGAATGGCGGTGCCACTTTATTTTTCACCACTTTCACGCGAACGCGGCTGCCGACGACAACATCGCCGGCTTTGACGGCTTCGATACGGCGGATGTCGAGCCTGAGCGACGAATAGAATTTGAGCGCAAGTCCGCCCGGAGTCGTTTCAGGATTGCCGAACATCACACCGATTTTTTGTCGCAGCTGGTTGATGAACACGAGGGTTGTCTTCGACTTGGCCAGCACTCCCGTGAGTTTACGCAGCGCCTGCGACATGAGGCGTGCCTGCATACCCATCTGCTGATCTCCCATTTCCCCCTCGATCTCCGAACGTGGAACCAGAGCGGCAACGGAGTCGATCACGATGATGTCCACCGCTGCCGAACGGATCAGCGTTTCGGTGATCTCCAGCGCCTGTTCTCCGGAATCCGGCTGTGAAATAAGCAGATTGTCGATGTCTACGCCAAGCTTTTTAGCGTAGGCTGGATCCATCGCGTGCTCTGCATCGATAAACGCGGCGACGCCGCCGAGCTTCTGAGCGTTGGCCACCATGTGCAGCGTCAGCGTTGTTTTGCCGGAAGATTCCGGCCCATAGATTTCCACGACGCGGCCGCGCGGTACGCCGCCGATGCCGATCGCAATATCTAAAGGAAGGGCACCCGTAGGGATTGCCTCGATCTGGCTTTTCCCTGATTTTTCGCCCAATTTCATAATAGCTTCCTTACCAAAATCCTTTTCAATCTGGATAAGCGCAAGCTCTAAAGCCTTCATTCGATCATCTTTTGCCATATGTTGCTCCTTTTATGTGATATGACCCCATATCCTTAGATGTACATCGAGCGTTTTTATTCACTCGGCCAGGCGCGCCACG
>JANLWZ010000254.1:0-4751 GCA_031364865.1 Elusimicrobiota bacterium | reverse complement strand
CAGAACGATCACCTTCATGCTGTTCGCCATGATCTGGACAGAAGATATCGTTGCCTATTTCATCGGTTCACGCTGGGGGAAACATAAAATTGCTGAAGCGATCAGCCCGAAAAAATCCTGGGAAGGCACCCTTGCCGGACTCGGGGGCGCCATCGCTGTCGCGGTTATCTTTCAGATCTTATTCTTGCGCAAACAGCTGAATATGATGGAAGCGGTTGGCCTGGCGACGCTGGTCGGTATTCTTGCGTTTGCTTCTGATTTAGGAGAATCTGTTTTAAAGCGCGGCGCCGGATTGAAAGATTCTTCTCAACTTTTACCGGGGCATGGCGGCATCCTCGATCGTTTTGATTCCTTCCTTCTCACAGCACCTTTCTATTACTACTACTGGACGTTTCTTAAGCACTAATACACGATGACCACGCTTCTCACAGACAAATCGTTGAGTCAGGTCCGCGTGCGCTTGCCCAGCAGTCACGAGCGCAAAGTCGTGATCCTTGGCTCTACCGGTTCCATCGGCGTCAACACGCTGAAAGTGATGGATCAATTAGGTCCTTCCTTCAGAGTCGTGGCCTTGAGCGCCTATGGGAACATCACAAAGCTTTTAGAGCAGATCAAGCAATACTCGCCAGAAGCCGTCGCCGTGTGGGAAGCCGCCGATGCGGAAAAGATCCGATCCAAGGGGATCCGCGTACGCGGCAAAGCGTTAATCGTTTTATCGGGCATCGAAGGTTTAGTGGAGTTGGCGCAATGGTCCGGCGCCGATGTCGTGCTTTCCGCTGTGGTGGGTGCGATCGGTCTGCGTCCCTTGCTCGCGGCCTTGCGGGCCGGGAAAACGGTGGCTCTCGCCAATAAAGAAGCGCTGATCATGGCGGGCGATCTTGTGATGAGCGAGGCCAAGCGCTGGAAAGCGACTCTTCTACCGGTAGACAGCGAGCATTCCGCCATCTTCCAGTGCCTTCATGGGTCGAGAAAAGAAATAAATCGCCTGCTCCTTACGGCATCCGGTGGACCTTTTTATAAGTATCGCGGAAAGCTTTCCGAGGTCACGGTAGAACAGGCGCTCAATCACCCCACCTGGAAAATGGGGAAAAAGATCACGATCGACAGTGCGACGCTCATGAACAAAGGCATTGAGACGATTGAGGCGGCGATACTTTTCGGCTTGCCGATCGATCGCGTTCAAATCGTCATTCATCCGCAATCCATCGTCCATTCGCTCGTCGATTACGCGGATGGCGCCATGCTGGCGCAACTTTCCTGGCCTGACATGTGCCTTCCTATTCAGTACGCGCTCACCTACCCCCTGCGTCTGCCTGGCACACTGAAATCGCTCGATCTTCCCAAAGTAAAGAATCTCGAATTCTTTGAGCCTGACTTCAAGCGCTTTCCCTGCTTAACGCTGGCGCGCGAAGCGGCCCGCAAAGGCGGCAGTTGGCCCACCGTTTTGAATGCGGCGGACGAGGTGGCGGTCTATGCCTTCCTGAATCACCGTATTCGCTTTACAGACATTGCTAGAATCGTTGAGAAAACACTTTCGAAGTTTAAAGGATCAAGCCGATCCACCTTGGAGCACGTGCTCGACACCGATGCATGGGCGCGCCGGACGGCAAAGGAGTTTCTGACATGATTGAATTTGCATTTCGCATCGCTGTGACCATTCTTGCGCTCGGCATGGTGGTCGTCATCCATGAAATCGGGCATTTGGTCGTCGCGCTGAAGCTGGGCGTGCGCGTCGAAAAGTTTACCGTCGGTTTCGGTCCTGAACTCTTTGGCTGGACGTCCAAGAGAAACATCCGCTATGCCGTCTGTGCAGTTCCGCTGGGCGGCATGGTCAAGATGGCCGGAGAATTTCAGGACGAACGCAAAAATGAGCCGGATGAATTTTTCGCACAGGCCTGGTATCGCCGCATCCTGATTGCGCTTGCTGGTCCCGCCATGAACTACGTGCTGGCCTTTGTACTGTTTGCGCTGGTAGCCGGTTTTGCCGGAGTCATGCAGCCTTCCACGCATCCGATTATCGGCACTGTCATCCCGACCCTGCCTGCCGACGTGGCGGGATTTAAGGAAAATGACCGCATTCTCAGCATCAACAACACCTCGCTTTCCTCCTGGACGGAAATGGCGTCGTTCATTCACAAGCATCCGGAAAAAAAACTTACAGTGAAGTTGGAACGCCCTGTGGTTGACAGCAAGGGCCCCAGGACCCTGACGCTGACGTTGACGCCGAAGCTCGACACGCAATCCGGTGTCGGACTCATCGGCATCATGCCGAAAGTCGACAAAATCATGCCCGGTCCTGCAGGCAGTCTCAAAGCCGCCTGGAAAGATGTGAAGGCGTGGACGCTCCAGCCGCTCCGCTACCTGTCGATGAAAATCCGTTCCTGGGAAGGTCCAAAAGAACTGTCCGGCCCTCTAGGCATCGCGCATATGGTCACCAAGGCCACGCGCGAAGGATTTTCTTACGTGATCTATCTCATTGCCATTATCTCCACCGGCCTGGGACTCTTTAATCTCTTCCCGATCCCTGTCCTCGATGGCGGGCACGTGCTGCTCTATACGATGGAAGGAATTCTCCGGCGTCCTTTGAGCCGGCGCGTCATGCAGGTCGCCAATGCGATTGGTCTTTCGTTTGTCCTCATCATCTTCCTCTACGCGTCCTACCAGGATATTCTGCGCTGGCGATTAGGATTCTGGAAGTAGGGCGACTCCCCCATGAAGTTTTCTCAAATCTTCCTTCCGACGCTGCGTGAAGTTCCTAGCGACGCGGAAACCATTTCTCATCAGCTCATGTTGCGTGCCGGCCTCGTACGGAAGCTCGCCGCGGGCCTGTACGAATGGCTGCCGGCGGGACTGCGGGTGCTGCGCAAAGTGGAGCAGATTGTTCGAGATGAAATGAATGCGGCCAATGGCCAGGAAGTCTGGCTGCCGCAGCTACAGCCGAAAAATCTCTGGGAAGAAACCGGCCGATGGGGAGTCTACGGTAAAGAACTGATGCGGTTGAAAGACCGCAAAGACGCGGAATTCTGCCTGGCGCCCACCGCTGAAGAAGTGATCACCGATCTCGTCCGCAAAGAAGTACGTTCCTATCGTTCCCTTCCCCTCATGCTCTTTCAATTTGGAGTGAAGTATCGCGATGAGATCCGGCCGCGCTTTGGTGTGATGCGCGCGCGCGAATTTTTGATGAAAGACGCTTATTCCTTCCATGCCGATGATGCCGACGTCGAAAATTACTACAAGAAGATGGTGGAAGCGTATAAGAATATTTTTAAGCGCTGCGGCCTGAATTTCCGGCCGGTCGAAGCGGAATCGGGCGCTATCGGCGGATCGTTTTCGCACGAATTCATGGTGTTGGCGGAGTCTGGCGAAGAGGGGATCGTCTCCTGCTCTTGCGGTTATGCGGCCAATGTGGAACGCGCCGAACTTCCTGATCCATCTAAAAACGCACCTGCTGATGCCCAAGGCACCCCGGCGTACGCTGAAGTTTCAACACCCGGCGCAACCAGTGTCGAAGCGGTAGCCAAAATAGTGAAGCAACCGGCCCATCAATTCATCAAGGCTCTGGTGGTTCTGGCTGATGACAAGCCGGTCATGGTGCTTGTTCGCGGCGATCATGAACTGAATGAAGCGAAGCTTCAACGGCTTCTGGGAGTGTCCCGTATCGTCAAAGCCAATGAAGCCGCTTACACCCAGCTTTCCGGTTCGCCGGTTGGTTTTGCGGGACCGGTAGGGTCCCCAGCCAAAACGATTGCGGACTACGCGATCCGAACGATTACGGACGGCGTCTGCGGCGCCAACAAAAAAGACATGCATGTCACGCATGTGGTTCCGGACAGAGACTTTAAGCCTGAACAATATGCCGATCTGCGTAAAGCGGCGGCGGGCGATCCATGTCCTAAGTGCGGCAAACCGATGGATTATGCCCGCGGCATCGAAGTGGGCCACACGTTCAAATTGGGTACGAAATATTCCGACAGTATGAAGGCGACTTATCTCGATGCTCAAGGAAAAGCAAAGTCCTTCATCATGGGATGCTATGGGATCGGTGTTTCACGCGTGGTCGCTGCCTGCATTGAACAGTGTCATGATGCTCAAGGAATTGTATGGCCAGCCGCCTTAGCCCCTTGGGATTTGATTATCTGTGCCCTGAATATCACGAATACCACGGTCATGTCCGCAGCGGAAAAGCTTTATAAAGACGCTCAATCGAAGGGGTTGAATGTTCTTCTGGATGACCGCGACCTGCAGACAGGGGCCAAATTGAAGGACGCTGATCTTATCGGTATACCTTGGCGCATTGTTCTGGGGGAAAGAAAGATGGCGGAAAATAAGGTGGAACTGAAAGCCCGCTCCGAAAAGGACAGTAGAGACGTACCGCTCAACGATGTCTTGGCCCAGATCAAGTCGTAAAAAGCACTAAAACACAACCCTAATTTTGCTATTATTACCTCTGTAATGAGTGGCGAAGCGGGCCACTCTTTTTTATTATGGCGACAGCGAAAACCGTTCTTTTAGAGCAGATTGAAAAAATTGCGGCTCCGGTCCTGGAAGACTATCACGCCGAGCTTGTAGATATCGTTTTTGTCCATGAGCACGGTCAGTGGGTCCTGAGATTTTTTCTGGACAAACCCGGGCGGATCACGCTGGACGATTGTGCGGTCATTTCCGAGCACCTGGGCCGAAATCTGGATGCTGCCGACGTCATTCCGCAGCGTTATTCGCTGGAAGTGTCTTCTCCCGGCCTCAATCGCCCG
>JANLWZ010000184.1:0-3159 GCA_031364865.1 Elusimicrobiota bacterium | reverse complement strand
ATAAATAGCGTTGACAGGTTGACCCGTAGACGTGGAGAGCGGCGGCAAGGCGTGAAACGCACGGTGAAGGTACGCGTGCGCGTCTATCAGGTAAAGACTGGGCATGGACAGGTGTTGTTAGATCTTTTGGGCTAGGGCTGTTTTCAGGTTATGTTCCAAATGCGTCACCATGTCGGGCGAAAAGCCTTCGTAGATCTGAAGGATGTGGCCATTGGGGTCGATGAATACAAAATAGGGGATGCCTCCGACTTCATAATCCGCTGGCGCGGTGGAATCCGCTGCAAAGAGCACGGGGTAGGACATCTTGTAGTTCTGAATAAACGAAAATACTCCGGAGCGATCCTCGTCCATGTTGAGTCCAAGAACGACAAGGCCCTCGGCCTTGTGCCGGGCATAAAAGTCCTGGACCAGCGGGATCGACATCCTGCATGGACCGCACCATGTGGCCCAGAAATCCAGTAAAACGGGCTTGCCCCGGAAGTCTTCGAGGCTGACACGCTTACCGGACAAATCTTTCAGTTCGAAATTAGGCGCGGAGACCACTTGCCGCTTGCGTCCTGGAATACAAGCCGTCACGGTGGCCATGGTAAGGCACAACGCGACGACCCAGAGCAGCGAGCGAGGCTTAGCCGACGAGAAGAGCATCCAGTCGTTTTTTGATTTCGGGCTTGGGGTGTACGCCGACCAGTTGATCGACCACTTTGCCGCCTTTAAAAAAAAGCAGCGTAGGGATCGCGGAGATACGAAAGCGAGTGGCTACTTGTGCGTTGTCGTCCGTGTTCAGCTTACCTACTTTGATTTTACCGTCGTATTCTTTGGAAAGCTCATCGACAAGAGGCGCGAGCATCCGGCATGGACCGCACCAGGGCGCCCAGAAGTCCACCAGCACGGGCTTATCGGACTTCACGACCTCCGTGTCAAAACTTGCATCAGAAAATTGCATTTCAGCCATAACGACACTCCTTTTAATGGTTATTTGAGTCAAGGATGTAACAACGGCAGCTCCAGGGAGTTCCTGTGAATGATACTACAGAACAGCATAGAATTACTTTCCTTCGGCCTGTCGGATGGCCTGCAGTGCACCGGCCGGACTGGCGAGCTTGGTCAGTTTATCGAGTATGCCTTTCGTCTGAAACAGCGCTGAAACGTTCGCCAGAAAAGCCAGATGCTCCTTCATATTATCCGCCGGACCCAGAAAAAGCACATACACACGAATAGAAGAGCCCCCCTCATGAGGATCGTGCACGCCTGAGGGACAAATTCCAATGGCGGCTTTCAGTGATTTCAATCCGTCCAAGCGCGCGTGTGGCAGCGCGAGGCCCGGAGCGATGATGGTCGAGCCTAATTCTTCGCGCGCCAGGATCGCTTTCAAGGCCGCCGATGGATCGGAAAGATCCAGAAGCCCTATCAGACTTCCCATGACCTGTTTTTTTGAGGGACCTGCGGAGAAAAAACTGATCGATTTTTCAGTTAGGTAATCCGAAACTTTCTTCATACGGGCACTTTCTCCTCTCTACGCAAACGGATGGGCAAGATCACAGCTTCCAGACCATTAAAGATAAGCTTTCGTTGCAATGCAAAGGATGTCTGATTGTGCAGCAGCCTTGTCCAGAAGGTTTCGCCTTCAAAAGCAAGCTGGCCCATGAAATACACTTTTTTGGACCATGCCATCGCGACCTGTTGACATAGCTGGTCCAGCTCTTCGATCACGTCGGTTCCAAGACCCGCTTTGGATTCCGCATAAAAACCCATTTTGTTCGCCAGCTTCACATACTTGGATAAATCCTGCTCCGTCGTACGCATGAGCGCGTCCAGCTCTGCGCGGCCTTTGAAGCGGCCGCTGTCAATGACGCCCACCGCCAGGAAAACGAAGTTCTTAAAATGTCCTGGGAAAAAGCGCTGGATGGCAAGAATCGAATGGATGCCGATGCCATTGTAGCCGCTCACCATGAGCACGGCCGTAGGAGCATTCTTTTGCATGACAGGCGGAGTCTCCGGTTCAGGCATGGGTAAGTCGCCCAGTACCTGGTTTAAATCTTTCAAGGCCATGATGGTGTGGTGATAGTGTCGTTTGATGAGGATACATACAGCGATGAAAGCGCCCGTGACAATCATGGTCACCCAACCACCCTCCGTGAATTTAATTGTGGCAGTGATCACCAGGATGGCACCGCAGACGACCATGCCCGTGGCATTCACCGCTAAGCCATACTTCCATCCTTTGGTCTTGTTCTGCTTCCAGTGCATCACCATCCCCAGCTGCGACAGCGTAAACGTGATAAACACATTGATGCTGTACATGACGATGAGAATCCGCACGGAAGCGTGCGTATAAAACACCATCGCCAGAGCCAACAATCCCATCAGAAGCACGCCGTCCTTCATGACCAGTTGTTCACTCAAATTAGTAAAGCGTCGCGGCAGCCAGCGATCGAGAGCCATGTTGGCGAGCACCCTGGGTCCTCCCAAAAAGCCGGTCTGCGCCGCCACAATGAGAAGTGCACCTTCCGAAAGGAGCGTCAGAAGAAGCAACGCATGTCCCCATTTCCATTGCGATGTAAATCCTTCAATCAGCGTGGCGTTGAGCGTATGCCCCGGAACATGGTGGACATTGTTCAGCAGATAGTTGATCAAGAGACCGCCGGCCGTGAAGGAAAGCGAAATGGCCATATACCACATCGTCCTCTTGGCGGTGGTCACGCGAGGCTCGCGCAAAAGCTGAACACCATTGCTGACGGCTTCGATTCCGGTAAAGGTGCCGCCCCCCAGGGCAAAGGCACGAAAGAGAATCATCGCGACGGCCACGAAGCCAAGTTCCTGAACCCCTGTACGCGTTTCCCGCACCGCACTCGTCACCAGATTGGGAAGCTCGTTGCCGTGCGTAAAAATACCGTAGAGAATAAAAAAGACGTGAGTAGCGACGAACACCAGAAAGATTGGTGTGAGTATGAGGACCGATTCTTTGATGCCACGTAAATTCAGGACGATGAGCACCAGCAGCGAAAGGACGACAGCGGAGAATTTCCATACCACCCAATGGTCCGGCATAAAGCTGAAAATGGCATCCATGGCGGAAGCCACGGAGTTGGCGTTGGTGAGTATGTAATCGACCAGTAGCGCGCACCCTGAAACGACTCCAGGACCTGAGCCGAGCAGCTT
>JANLWZ010000168.1:0-7918 GCA_031364865.1 Elusimicrobiota bacterium | reverse complement strand
CCGAGCGCGTCTGGGAGCCGCACCTGGTGAAGACGCTGGCGGACAATGAGATCGCCTATACGCTCGTGGATGACACGCATTTTCTTTCTACCGGACTTCCGCTGGAAGAGATGTGCGGCGCTTTTCTAAGTGAAGAGCAGGGTGCCACGGTCAAGGTGCTGCCCATCCGGCAGGATCTGCGCTATGCGATCCCTTTCAAAGATCCGGGCGAGACGATCTCGCTGCTGCGTCAGAACACTTCCCCTTCAGGACACAAAGCCATGGTGATGTTTGATGACGGCGAAAAGTTTGGCCTCTGGCCGGAGACGTATGAGCATGTGTTTGAGAAGGGATGGCTTGAAGACTTTTTGACGGTGCTGGAGAGCAATAAAGACTGGATCATCACCTCCCGTATCTCGGATTACCTGTCCGCGCACGTACCGCATGGCCGAGTGTATCTGCCGACCGCCTCTTATTCGGAGATGGGCGAATGGTCGCTGCCACCTCAAGCGCAGGAAATGTTTCATCATTTTGGAAAAAACCTCTCGGAAGAAGATCGCGCCGCGGCCAGGCGCTTCATGCATGGCGGCTTCTGGCGCAACTTCCTCACGAAATATGAGGAAGCGAACAATCTCCACAAAAAGATGCTCTGGGTCTCTAAGAAAGTCCATCAGGCCGTGGATTCAAAATCTTCAGCCAAATCGCAGAAGGCGCTGGATGCTCTCTGGGCAGGCCAGTGCAATTGCGCCTATTGGCACGGTGTCTTTGGAGGTTTGTACCTTCCTCACCTGCGGCAGGCCATCTATAAAGAACTTCTGTCTGCTGAGTGTCAGGCCGATAAATTGCTGAAGGATGACGCTATTACGGTAGAGCAGGCCGATTTTGATAAAGACGGACGGCAGGAAGTCTTGGTGGAAACTCCCACGCAAAATCTGTATTTCTCTCCGGCGCAAGGCGGCTCGCTCTTTGAGTGGGACCTCAGGAACGAAGGTGTCAATCTTCAGAACGTACTCACGCGCCGGCCCGAAGCCTATCATCGGCAGCTCATGGAATACAGCAGTCGGCAGAGCACCAGCGCGCAGGGGCAGGTCAAAACCATCCATGACATTGTCCGACTCAAAGAACCGGACCTGGAAAAACGTCTGTTTATTGATTGGTACCGGCGTTCAAGTCTTCTGGATCATTTTCTCCATCCGAATACGTCGCTGGAGGACTTTTTCCACTGTCAGTACGGAGAGCAGGGCGATTTTGTGAAGTCGGGCTATCAGGCCGATGTTATCAAGGACAAATACCCGCAGATCCGCCTGTCGCGAATGGGCGCGGTATGGACGGGTGAGCAGAAGAACATGATCGCCGTTGAAAAAACGATCACGATCTCCGGAGAAGAAGGCTGGCAGGTCGTCTATCGCATCCACAATGTTCACGGTGCAGCGTGCGAGCTATGGTTTGGCAGCGAGATGAATTTTGCCTTCTCCAGTCAGGACAAACCCCAAGCGGAAGAGCATCTCCATCAATCGCAATGGTTAAGGCGCGATCATGGCTATGGCTTATCGGTTCAAGTCGACTTTGATCTACCCATGGATCTCTGGGATTTCCCGCTGGAAACCGTTTCGCTTTCAGAAGAGGGATTTGAACGCACCTATCAGGGCACCGTGCTTCTGGCGCACGCCAGGATCCCGCTGCAGCCGGGCCAGGTATGGCTCCGGTCCTGGAGAGTGGGAGTGCGCAAGGCATGATGGCTTACCGCTTTCTCGAAGGCGCGTTCTGGGCGGGACTGATCGCGCTCGATTTTACGGCCTTGGGTCCCTTTATGATCTCGCAGCCGCTCGTCGCAGGCCCGCTCTTTGGCTGGCTGATGGGAAATGTCGTGGCTGGCGTTCTCATCGGCGGCATCATGCAGCTCATGTGGATGGACGTCAGCCCCATTGGCGTAAGCATCCCGTATGATGCTACGGCGGCGACGCTGCTGGGCGTGTATTGGGCGTCAGCCTCAGGACAAAGCCCTTTGTCGCAGACAGCACTTTGCCTGGCCTTCGCGATCCCTTTTGGGTATCTCTTTCGCTGGGCCGATCAGAAGGCACGGCGGATCAATACACGCATCATGCATCGGGTGGAAAGCGTTCCCGATGAGAAGCTTGCCATGTCACTCTGGGCAGCCATCGGAACAGGAATCGTCTGGAGCTGGGTGCGCTACACGGGGCTTTTCGCGCTGGTCTTTTTTCTCGGAGACCTTTTCTGGAAGCGCCTGGCGTATGTGCCGCGTCTTGGATTGATCGATCAGAGTCTGACCATCGCTATTATCCTCTTGCCAGTCGCCGGTCTGGGTGTTACTCTTGAACTCTTTTTGTCAGAAGGGGAAGACGTCGATGGTAAGCAGGCCGCACGATCTCACAAGAAAGAAGGGATATGAAAAAAATCGCGTTAGGAAGGTGCTTTTTACGCTCCTTCCTCTTTCAGGCGCTTTGGAACTTTGAGCGCATGCAGAATGTCGGTTTTGCCTTCTGCATGGATCCTCTTTTGCGTGTGGTGTATAAATCGAAACACGATTTTCATGAAGCGCTGCGCCGACATATGGAATATTTCAATACGCATCCCTATTTTGCGCCCGTGGTGATGGGCGTCCTCATGAACCGCGAGCAGGCAGCTGTGGACAACAAGCGGAGTGTCGATCCCACGCTCACGGTCCTGAAAAACTCCATGGGCGGCGCTTTTGGCGCGATCGGCGATCATGTGATCTGGGGATCGTGGCGGCCTTTCTCCGCGATCATGGCTTTGAGCGTCGGACTGCTGGTGGGCTACCCCACCGGCCAAGGTGCTTCGCTGCCGGTCTACAACCCAGCGAGCGCCCTGCAATGCTCCAGGTGGTGGGTGGTTGGCTTTTTATCGATGTTTAACTCCATTCATTTCTGGCTGCGTTGGCGCGGTCTGGTGAAAGCTGCCCAGGATGGACCGTTGGTCGTGAAATGGGTGGAGTCACTCCACTTACAGCGCTGGGCGGCACAGATCAGGCGTATCGGCCTGCTTTTTCTCTTTGTGATGGTTCTGGTGTACTTCTCACGCTGGACCAGTTCTGAGATGCTGATCTGGCTGGTAGCGGTCTTTCTAGGCAGCGCCATTTTAAAGCGCTGGCGCGCGGCGACGTGGGTGCTTTTTTACGGGGTCTTTCTCGTGGCGATGGTGATGACACGCCTGGGTATTCACTGGCCTTCATGATGGAAAAAGAATTCACCATCAAGAACAGGCTTGGCCTTCACGCAAGGCCGGCGGCGCTCTTCGTGCAGACGACCAATAAATTTTCTGCCAGTATCAAAGTGCGCAAGGGCGACCAGGAAGTGGATGGCAAGTCGATCATGGGACTGATGATGCTGGCCGCCGAAGAAGGATCGATCCTGGTCATCGTGGCCAACGGCCCTGATGAAAAAGAAGCACTGTCGACTTTGGAAAAACTTTTCCACGAACGCTTTGGCGAAAAGGATTAGCGTATGACTGACACACGGCCTTCTCGGGCTCCGCTCGTCCTGCGTGGTATTGCGGCCTCTCCCGGCATTGGCATCGGCAAAGTCTTTATTATGAAGGAAGAGGCGCTCTCCTATGAGTTTCGTTCGCTAAGCAAGGACGAAATCAAAAAAGAGATCCAGCGCTTCCGCACGGCCGTCCTTAAAACCAAAAGCGAATTTATTCAGACGCGTGAGAAAGTGCTGCTGGTGCTGGGTAAATCGCACGCTTCGCTCATTGATGCCCACCTGCTCATTCTGGAAGATCCGCTTTTTACCAAAGATATTGAAAAAAAGATCACGCACGATCAGATCAACGCGGAAGCGTCCCTGGTGGCTGTGCTGGACGCCATCGGCCGCAGCTTCGATCAGATCGCCGATGGTTTCTTCAAGCAGCGCAAAGACGACATCATGGATGTGGGCAAGCGTGTGATGCGCTATCTTCTGGGGCGTCACAGCGGGCCATTGCAGCATTTAAAAGAGAAGTGCGTCATCATCGCCCGCGATCTGGGGCCTTCGGACACCATGTCGCTGCGTGATGATCTGGTAGAAGGATTCGCCACGGATATTGGCGGACGTACGTCCCATACGGCAATCCTTGCTCAGGGACTGGAAATTCCCGCCGTTGTCGGGCTCAAGGAGGTCACCAGCCATATTCAGCCCGGTGATTACGTCATTGTGGATGGCAACGAAGGTCTTCTCATCATCAACCCCACCATGGCGACGCTTGAGAATTACCGTAAAGTACGGGAGATCGAGCTCGCCGAACTTCGTGATCTAGAGAAATACAAAGATTTAGCCGCCAAAACATTGGATGGCAGACAGGTCGTGCTGGCATCCAACATCGAATCGCATGAAGAGATCAAAGCGTCCATCAGTCACGGTGCTGAGGGTGTGGGACTTTATCGAACGGAATTCCTCTATCTCAACCGGAAGGAACTGCCTGGCGAAGAGGAGCAATATAAGGCTTATTCCGCGGTCGCGAGGCAGATGCTCCCTTACTCTGTCATCATCCGCACGATGGACATTGGCGGCGATAAGCTGACGCCGCTGGGTGTGATGGGATATAAGGAAGAACAAAACCCTTTTCTGGGCCTGCGTGGTATCCGCCTTTGTCTGAAATTCCCGGAGATTTTTAAAACACAATTACGAGCTATCCTGCGCGCGTCCGACAGCGGCAAGTTGAAAATCATGTATCCCATGATCACCAGCCTGGAAGAACTTCGGGAAGCCAATACGCTTCTGCAGGAAGTGAAAACCGAACTGCGCAGCAAGCGCATTTCCTTTGATCCAAAAATGGAAGTGGGCGTTATGATTGAAACTCCTTCGGCGGCCGTCATCTCCGACTGGCTCGCGCGCGAAGCCGATTTTCTCTCTATTGGAACGAACGATCTCATTCAATACACGCTGGCGGTCGACCGCGTCAACGAAAATGTCGCGCACCTCTACAATCCACTGCATATGGGGGTGCTGCGCCTGATCCGCATGGTGATCGAAGCCGCGCACGCTTCCGGCAAGTGGGTCGGCATGTGCGGCGAAATGGCCGGCAATCCATCCTTTACGCGTATCCTCCTCGGTATGGGATTGGATGAGTTCTCTGTGCCGGCGGCGGCCGTTCCGCGCATCAAGCGCCTCATCCGCGAAACCTCGATGGAGGACGCCAAGAAGCTGGTCCAGCGCATCTTTTCGCAGAGTTCGGATCCCAGCGACCCGAACGTCTTCTCGCGCATCTCCTAAAGCCCTCTCATGAACATCCGAAATTTCTGCATCATTGCGCATATTGATCACGGCAAGTCTACCCTCGCGGACAGGCTTCTGGAGACCACCGGCACGATCTCCAAACGCGAAATGCGGGAGCAGATTATGGACGGGATGGAGCTCGAGCGCGAACGCGGCATCACCATCAAAGCCAAAGCGATCCGCATGCTGTACACCCCGCCTGGTACTTCCGATCACTTTATTCTGAATTTGATTGATACGCCGGGTCATGTGGATTTCACCTATGAGGTCTCTCGAGCACTCGCGGCCTGCGAGGGCGCGCTGCTTCTGGTGGATGCGACACAGGGCGTTGAAGCGCAGACGCTTGCCAACGCCACGCTCGCCAAAGAGGCCGGTCTTGAAGTCATTCCCGTGATTAACAAAATTGACCTTCCTGCTTCAGATCCGGAAAACTGCCAACGGCAGATTGAAGAAGTCCTGGGCATCAAGCGAAAAGCGGTGCTGGCCAGCGCAAAGATCGGCAAAGGGATCGAAGAAATTCTTTTGTCTGTGATCGCCGATATTCCAGGACCCGAGCAGAATGATCAGGCACCGCTTAAAGCGCTGGTCTTCGATTCGGTCTTTGATGCCTTTCGCGGTGTTGTGGTCTATGTCCGAATACTGGAAGGTACTGTGAAAACAGGCATGAAACTGAAGATGATGCACACGGGGCGCGTCGTCGCAGCGGAAGAAATTGGAACGCTGCAGCTCAAATACATGAAGGCGGACAGTTTGCAGGCGGGGGAAGTCGGCTACATGATTTTAGGTCTTAAAGAGCTGCAGGACGTGCATATGGGCGACACGATCACGGCCGAGGATCGTCCCACAGAACGTCCTCACCCCGGATACAAGGAACTTAAGCCTTTTGTTTTCGCCGGGATCTACCCTGTGAATCCCAGCGACTATGACAATTTGAAAAAGGCACTGGAGAAATTGAATCTGACGGATTCTGCGTTTTCCTTTATGCCTGAAACCTCTACGGCATTAGGTTTTGGTTTTCGCGCTGGTTTTCTTGGACTTCTGCACCTGGATATCGTGAAAACGCGAATTGAACGGGAGTTTGAAATCCCGCTGATCGCTACGGCGCCTAACGTAGAGTACGAAGTGATCACGCTTCAGGGCGAAAAGATTGAAGTCGATAATCCAGCCAAATTTCCGGATGTGGGTATTATTAAGGAAATCCTCGAGCCTTTTATCACGGCAACCATCATCGTGCCCGGGGATTATGTCGGCCCCATCATGCAGCTCTGTCAGGACCGGCGCGGCATCTTCCACGACATGAAGTATCTTTCGGCGACACGCGTCGCCCTGCACTATGATTTACCGCTCGCGGAGATTGTCAGCGACTTCTACAACGAATTGAAATCACTTTCCAAAGGCTATGCCTCTTTTGACTATGACCACGCGGGTTATTCCGCAGCGGAACTTGTGAAAATGGAGATTATGGTGAACGCAGAGATAGTCGACGCCTTCTCTTTCATCGTTCATAAGGATAAGGCCTATGCCCAGGGACGCGGCTTGGTAGAATCCCTCAAGGAACTCATACCTCGACAGATGTTTGAGATTCCGCTTCAGGCCAAAATCGGCAGTCGAATCATCGCCAGGGAAACCATCCCCGCCATGCGCAAAGACGTTCTCGCGAAATGCTACGGTGGTGATATCTCGCGTAAGCGCAAGCTTTTGGAAAAGCAAAAAGAAGGTAAAAAGAAAATGAAGCAATTTGGAAACGTTGAGATTCCACAGGAAGCCTTTATGGCGATCCTGAAACGCTAGGGGGAGACCTTGGAAAGCACATTGTTTTGGATTGGCTGCGGTTTAGGCGCCTATGGCGTTGTCCTTCGCCAGATTTTTCGGCGCGAGAACTGGATTGGCAAGAAACCTTTACCGGTCTTGCTCCATGTCATTTTTACAGTATCGGTGGGTGCTCTTGTAGGGTTTGTCTATAGCGCATCCACGGATTTGCAGGGGCCGACCCTGCGCTGGCCCGTCACAGGAGCCGTTCTTGGACTCGGCTGGGGAGTCGCTCAGCTATTGTGGGTACGCGGTAAGACGGAGACCAGTGCCGATATCCTCGCTTCGGATCTGGAATGGATTGAAACGTCCTTCTCGGCCATTCTCCTTGCTTCCGTCATCATGTATGCGGTCCTGCAGGCGTTTAAGATCCCATCAGGATCGATGGAAAACACACTTCTGATCGGCGACCACCTTTTTGTGAATAAATTCATTTACGGCATCCGCATTCCCTTCACGGAGAAGCGCATCGTGCGTCTCCGTTCGATCAAACACGGTGAAGTGATCGTGTTTGAGGCTCCGCAGGACGCCATTGTCTCGCCCAGGGAAAAACAGCGGCGTGTGCGAAAAGACTTCATTAAGCGCGCGGTCGGTTTGCCGGGGGACACCATTGAGATCCGAAATAAGCAGCTATTCGTCAATGGCGTCGCGGATAAGAATCCTCTCCCAGTCTATAAAGACCCTTTTGTGTATCCCGCTGCGCGGCTACGCTTAAATGCGCAGGAATATCAGTCGCTTTGGGAAAGCGGCGGTTTTGCTCAGCTGCAGCGCTCCCAGATCGGAGACAACTTTGGTCCGATCAAAGTCCCGCCGCATGCGTATTTCGTGGTGGGGGATAATCGCGACGGCTCCTTTGATTCGCGCTTCTGGGGGCCGCTGCCGGAACATTTCGTCAA
>JANLWZ010000156.1:0-1500 GCA_031364865.1 Elusimicrobiota bacterium | reverse complement strand
GTTTCAGTTGGCCGCGTTCGATTTTTCGAGCTGTTTCAGCAACTTCCTGTTGAACCTGAGAGCGAGTCCACGGTGCCTTACCATCAGCAATGCGGGCACTGTCCCGCCCGACGACCTGCGCCTTAGCCGCTTCCCAGGAAGCCGTAGCGCTCGGCTGGAGGGTGCGTTCTACACGTGCCTGAGATCGAGCATCAGTCTTTAAATTGTTAATTTCGTTCGTCACCTGTGCGATTCGGTTATTCACGACACTCTTTTCGGTGAAAAGAAGGCCACGTTCCGACGTTTGAATGGCTTTACGATCGCCCACCAGCATGCCTATATCATTGACTTCCTTATAATGCTGCCGTAGCGCGTCCGCCGCAGCCTGCACTCTGGCTGTGTCAGAACCTGCTTCTCGCAAATTTTCATGCAGTCTTGCACCGCGCTGTGAAATAGGTTCGATGGAGGCCGTTGTTTGACCACTCGCTGTGTTTTGAACGCTGGTCCTCGCCATACCTTCATTACTTCTGGCATCTGTCGGCACGGGCACGCGAATCCCTTCTGCGGTTAAACCCAGCTCAATGGGTTGAGGACTCAGCCAATCACGTACGCCAGCGATGCTTTCAGCAATTCGTCCATTGCCAGCGGGTGTTCTAGGACTTGCGTCGACAGCGGCGCGAACGACTGGGTTGGAAAGATCGAGTTCAGTTTGATGGAAGAATGCGCGGCTGCCATCGGCGCTAACGTCGATCCTGGGAGCAAGATAG
The DNA here is from genome assembly GCA_031364865.1 of Elusimicrobiota bacterium. Classification (GTDB taxonomy): domain Bacteria; phylum Elusimicrobiota; class Elusimicrobia; order 2-01-FULL-59-12; family 2-01-FULL-59-12; genus JANLWZ01. The sequence goes on along the minus strand of JANLWZ010000156.1, from coordinate 754 downwards.
TTGGCTGCGGCGCGAACCGCTTCGGGGCTCGGGGCTAAAATAGAAGCGTCCTGGCGCGCGGCATTGGCTTGATTCAGCACTGAGAAAGCCGCCTCGTTATGAAGGGAGTCCAAAGCCTCCATCGCAGGACGAGTCACCATGGGCGCACCGATGCCTACTCCAAGAGCTGCCCATTCCGGCGCAATCTGTCCCAGTCCCGCGATCGCGCTAAGTTTTACAGTTTCACCAAATAGTCCACGGCCCATGGCTTCCGCCGTCTTTGGAGAGAACGTTTCGCGCATTGCACCGCCCCTGGCACCGGTGACACCGAGAGCCATTTGCGCTACGCCACCTGCAAAGTGTCCATAGTTCCCACTCTCAATGGCATCGCTGAGATTTTTAATTTGCCCCTGATAAAAGGGAATCATCGGGACCTGATTCGCGGATTCAGCAACCAGAGCACTGACCGCATTTTGCCCAAACACGCTGCCCGCGAGAGTACCGAAAACTTTAGAGCCGGTTCCGAAAGACATCACATCGGACGTGATGGCATTGGCACCAGCCACCCAATTAACGCCTCTTCGGAGCAAAGAGGTATCAGGTAAAAAAGTACCAAGTGTGCTATCGATCAGCGTGCTGAGACCAAATTGGCCAGGATTGGTGCCCTCCGGAAGCGAGCCCCAAGCCGTCTGCATAGGACGAGTCAACGCGCCCACAACACCGATATCGCCGGTTGCCTGATTGCCCAGCAATGAAAGTGAGCCTGAAGCAGCTG
>JANLWZ010000304.1:0-3329 GCA_031364865.1 Elusimicrobiota bacterium | reverse complement strand
AAGATCGGTTTGACGCGACAAGAACGCGGGCACCTGCAGCACATCGACGCCCGCCGCAGCGGCGTCGATGGCCTCTTGGGTGGAATGCACATCGGTGAGCACCGGGCAGCCGATCTCTTCTTTGACGCGGCGCAAAATCTCAAGCCCGAGGCGGAGACCCGGACCGCGAAACGATTTGATGGAACTGCGATTGGCTTTGTCATACGACGCTTTGAAGAGATACGGCGTCTTCTGCCGCGCGGCAATCGCCGAAAGTTTCCGCGCCATCATCAGAGCAAAGTTGGCGTCCTCGATCACGCAAGGCCCAGCAATCAGGACCAGAGGCTCCGTATTGCCGAACGTGATCCGGCCAAGACGTACGATTTTTTCGGTCGCTGTTTTCATGCAGGCAAAGGTACGGGACTCGGCTCATGGGTCGCGGCGTGCTTGTAATCCAACGCCGAGGCAATGAACCCTTTAAAGAGCGGATGCGCGCGCAGCGGTCTCGATTTAAATTCAGGATGGAATTGCACGGCCAGAAAGAACGGATGTGATGGCAGTTCGACGATCTCGGCCAGTTTGCGTTCAGTGTATTCTCCGGAGATACGCAGCCCCTTGGATTCGAGCGCTCTGCGATACTTCGGGTTGAATTCGTAGCGATGCCTATGCCGCTCTTCCACCAGCGGTTTCCCATAAAGACTTGCCGCGAGCGACCCGGGCTTGAGCTTGCAGGGGTAAACACCCAGGCGCATCGTGCCGCCTTTTTTGTGGATGCTTTTCTGATCCGGCATGATGTCGATCACCGGATGAGAAGTCTTGGGACTAAATTCCGTGGAGTGCGCGTTCTTCATGTTGCAGACGTTGCGGGCGAACTCGATGACCGCGACCTGCATACCCAGACAAAGACCCAGGTACGGAATTTTTCGTTCACGTGCATACTGTGCGACCGAGATTTTCCCCTCAATGCCGCGATCACCGAAGCCTCCCGGCACAAGGATGCCCTGGACTTCCGCGAGCTCGCGTTCAAGATCCGGCGACTCCACATCGAGATATTTGATCTGCACACGCGCATCGTTGGCGATTCCCCCATGCAACAAAGCTTCACCGACCGATTTATAAGCATCTTTCAGTTCGACATATTTTCCGGCGAGCGCGATCGTCACCCGCTTACGCGGATTTTTGATCTTCTCCACCATGGCCGCCCATTCCTGCATGCCCTGGCGGTGACTTCGCTGACGCAAATGCATCAAGGCCAACTCATCCAGACCTTCACGTTCAAAGGCAAGCGCTACTTCATAAATGGTTGGAACATCCCGCGCTTCAATGACGTTGTCCACGGGAACGCTGCAGAAGAGTCCGATCTTCTCACGGAGGTCATCTTCCAGCGGCCGCTCCGTGCGGCACACGATGATGTCGGGTTCGATGCCGATTTCTCTGAGCTTGCCAACGCTGTGCTGCGTGGGTTTTGTTTTCATTTCTTCCGAAGAACGAATATAGGGCACGAGCGTGACATGGACATAAAGAACATTGTCCCGGCCAATGTCGAGGCGCATCTGACGAATGGCTTCCAGGAACGGAAGGCTTTCAATATCGCCTACGGTCCCGCCCACTTCCACAATGACGATGTCTTTGCCGGGTCCGATCGCGGTAATCCGGGATTTAATTTCGTTTGTAATATGCGGAATGACCTGCACCGTTTTACCGAGAAACTCCCCCCGGCGTTCCTTGGAAATGACGCTGTCATATATTTGGCCCGTGGTGCAGTTATTCTTGCGGGTCATTTCCTGATCCAGAAATCGTTCATAGTGGCCAAGATCCAGATCGGTTTCAGCGCCGTCTTCTGTGACGAACACTTCCCCGTGCTGGTAAGGACTCATCGTGCCGGGATCGACATTGATGTACGGGTCCAGCTTGATCATGTCGATTTTCAGCCCACGCGATTTCAGTAAACGCCCCAGCGACGACGCAGTGATCCCCTTTCCCAGAGATGAAACGACGCCGCCAGTCACAAAGATATATTTCGTCATACAAGCCTCTCCTTCAAACGAATTTTCGACATGATCCGCTCTACCCGCCGTACATCTTCTGGACGATCCACCGCGCACGTTTGCCCCGAAACGATGGCGGTCTTGATCGCGCAGCCATGCTCGAGGACCCTTAACTGCTCGAGCTTTTCCGCCAACTCCAGAGGCGACGGCGGAAGTGCAGCAAATCGGAAAAGAAAAGCGCGCCGGTAAGCGTAGATTCCCATATGGATCCAGCGCGGAATGTGGGTGAGGCCTTCGCTGCGCGTAGGACTCGGCAGCGGCGCACGTGAAAAATAAAGGGCATAGTTGGAACGATCAAGGATGGCTTTCACCGCGTTCGGGTCACGCCATTCTTTATCATTCTCAGGCTTTCGTACGGCGGTCGACATCACAGCGGCGCCGTCCTGCTGCAGAACTTCCACGACTTTATCGATGGTCTGCGGCGACATCAGCGGCTCATCGCCCTGCACGTTCACGATGATCCCAGCGCGAGAACCACGCGCGACCTGCGCCACACGATCTGTGCCGCTCGGACAGCGGGGCGAGGTCATGGCGACTTCGCCGCCAAATCCGCGTACGAATCTGGCAATCTTTTCAGAATCGGTGGCGACGACCACACGCGTCACGCGTTTGGCCGCCCGGGTCGCTTCCCAGACCCATTGGACCAGCGGCTTGCCGGCAATAAGGGCGAGCGGCTTACCCGGAAATCGTTGTGCGCCAAAACGGGATGGGATGACCGCCAGCACATCTTGTCGACGATCAGTCACGATGGCAGACCGCCTTCGCGAGTTCTTCGGGACCGACGCTTGCTGTTCCTAATTTCCCGACGACGAGTCCCGCCGCATCATTGGCAAGCTCCGCCGCATCGCGCAAGGAAGCGCCAGCCGCCAGGGCGAGCGAAAGCGTACTGATCACGGTATCCCCCGCGCCGGTCACGTCAAACACTTCCCGGGCGCGAGTTGGAATGTGATACACCGGTTTCCCTTTTTCAAAAAGGCTCATGCCTTGTTCTCCTCGGGTGATCAGCACAGACTGGGCGCGGATCATTTTGAGCAGCGACTGACCCATCTTTTCGACGTCTTTGCCATCGCGAACAGCATGCAGGCCTGCGCTTTCCATCGCTTCTTGTGTATTCGGCGTAACGCACGTTGCCTGCTGATAAAGCTTGAAGTTTTCGACCTTGGGGTCGACGGTGATCGGTACGTGGTGCTTGTGGGCGAGCGTGATGATGCGCTTGATGAGCTGCGGCGTGATGACGCCTTTGGCGTAATCGGATAAAACTATGGCCTGAACCTGTGGGATCAACCGCTCGGCGTTGGTGAT
>JANLWZ010000114.1:0-1796 GCA_031364865.1 Elusimicrobiota bacterium | reverse complement strand
CAAGAAGTGGACCTCGCCGGAGCCAAATTCCAGTTTGGGTTACACCAGACCGCTGCCAAACGGAAATCTCCTGGGCCGTATTCAGAAAAGAGAAGCGGACGGCTCGCTCGCCGAAACGGGCGGTGCGGACATCTTCGAGATGACGCAGGCCGGAAAGGTGGTTTGGGAATATTCCGACCGCGAGAGAATGCTGCATCACGATCAAGAGCGCATGTTCAACGGCAACACCCTGATTGCCTGCTCGAAGGAGATTCGCGTGGCCGCGATCTCCAAGACCTCCCTCAAGGACGACTGCGTCATCGAGGTCGACGGCACCGGAAAGGTTGTTTGGGAATGGCAGACCGCCGACCACTTTGAGGAATTGGACCTTTCCCCCGAAGCGCGCGCGACAATTGCCGCCGGGCGAGAGGTGAAAGGCGGTTGGGACTGGGCTCACGTCAACGCGGCAAGCCCCATTCCGGCGACCACCGGTCACACGGACCCGCGCTTCAAGCCGGGCAACGTGATGATCAGCTACCGGAACCTCAACACGATTGTCGTGGTGGATCGCGAATCGAAAAAGATCGTCTGGAAAGCGGGACTCACGCTCGGGCAGCACAACGTCCACATGCTACCGGCAGGTGTCCCCGGGACGGGCAATGTCCTTGTGTTCGACAATGGTGGAATCCCGCCCAACTCCAATCCGCAGCGCGCCTTCGCGCGGGCGAACTCACGCGTGCTAGAAATCAATCCGCTGAACATGTCCGTCGTGTCGGAATACAACGCCGAGAAGAGCGGTCGCCCTATCTGGACGTTCTTCAGTCACTTCATCAGCAGCGCGCAGCGGCAGCCAAACGGCAATACCCTCATATGCGAAGGGGCGAACGGGCGCTTCTTCGAGGTGACGCCCGCTGGGGAAATCGTCTGGGAGTATGTGAATCCGTTCTCGAACCTGGCCGGGAAGATTCGTACCAACCAAGTTTTCCGCGCGGCCAAGGTTCCAGAAAGCTGGCTGAATCCAGGTAAAGCCCAAGGGCTGTGACGACAAGCTTTTCGTCACGTCCCGGCAAGACGGTATGATCCGGATGCTCGTCGCGTAACTTGACCCATCTGAGCGGCGTTCAACAAACCCGCTCAGAAGTCTGGTTTTTCGGCTACCGGGATCGGGTAGAGATTGTGGTTGAACATATCCACGCCGCCGTCTTCGGCACAGACAGATTCCTCTATGGCGAGATTGGTTCTGCGCCAGACTTGCTTCAGCGTGAGCGGCCCGTTGAAGGTATCGGGGTCTTCCACGGTGATGATCGCGGTCAAGCTCTTGCCGTCGGAAGCAATCGTGAAGCGCTCGACCACATGAAGCTTGTCGCTGTGCGGCGTACGGAAATTATCGATGAAATGGTTCTTGCCACTCGTCAGCCCGATCGTATCGACGACTAACGTGTCGCCGTTCTCGTAATGGCCGATGGATTCCCCTGACCAGGACGGCTTCACATTCGTCGAATGTGCGTCGATGAGGTAGATGTGGCGCGCTAGGCTGTTGCGCTGCCACAGCATCACAACTTTCTTCGGCGTCTGGAGAAAATAAACAGGCTCGAGGAAGAGCAACTGGCCGGGAACGCCGCCAGGCCAGCAGCGCGATTGGGCATTGAACGGAAGTATTCTCTTGCCGCTCAGCACTTCGTCGTTCGTTTCCTGCATTTGCTTTGCAGCCCACGGTTTCAAAATCGGATCTTTAGCGTTCACGATAGGAGCCGTGAGCTCTCCGTCGCGGAACAGAGCTCCGTTCTGGATTTGGCTGTTATAGGGGTAGGCGGGAT
>JANLWZ010000103.1:0-9882 GCA_031364865.1 Elusimicrobiota bacterium | reverse complement strand
CGCCTTGCCTGATTTAGAGGTCGTGTGTTTGGCCAACAGCGCGATCTGGCGATCGATCGAACGTTGAGCGTTTTGATAAAGCTTCTTAAGCGCCGTTTCGCTTTTCATGTTTTCTGGAATGTGCACATTGCATATCACATGTGCTTTCTGTGAAAAACGATCAAAGGCGACGATTTCGCCTGAGAGTTGAAACGCACCGGTCGGGCAGGCGAGCCTATCGGGCTTCGACGTTGGCAACTTTTCAAAGAAGCGGATCGTGTCGTAATCCCAATAGCCGACCGCGCCGCCCCAGAAGCGCGGCAGGTGCGGGCTTGGCGCCGCTTTGATCTTGGAAAAGATGGACTTTAATTCCTGCAGTGGATTCTGCGAAGACAAGCGGCGAACGCGGACACCTTCTTTGTACGTGATGGATTTACCCTGACAACTGAACACCGCGTGAGGGCGCTGCCCGACAAAGGAATAGCGGCCGAAGCGTTCCCCTCCTTCAACACTTTCCAGCAGGAAGGCATAAGGCTCTTTCGTATGCAGCCGCTCGTACACAGAGACCGGCGTAATACGATCCGCCACAACCTCTTTGGAGAGTGCAATGAGGTTATACGCTTGCGAGAGACGTTTAAATTCTTCAAAAGATGGCGTCATGGTATCTGTATCAGTTTGCCCTTAATCGTTGTCTCGGGAAGAAAATAAGCGCGTTCTCCCGTCTTGGCATCCTTCCATGTCGTGGAATCGAGGGATTCATCACGATTATCCCCCAGCACAAACACATGCCCTTCAGGGACGTGTTTAGTCTTGAGGTTGTCACCGGCAAGAAGATCACCCGGCCGTTTGTACATGGCGTACGGCTCCTGCAATTTCTTCCCGTTTAAAATCACTACTTTCTCATCCATTTCGATCGTATCTCCAGGAAGCGCTATCAAGCGTTTGATCGAACCGCGGTCGTGATCGAACGGATTGTCGAACACGATAATATCGCCGCGCTGTGGCTTTCCGGTGCGATAAGCGAGCAGGTTCACGATGTAAAGCGTTCCTACCGGCAAGGTCGGTTCCATCGAAGAAGAAGCCACGGAAATAATCGTAAAAACAAACGTCCGGAGCACATACGTAATGACCAGCGCTATCGCGGTCAGAAACGCAAGGCGTTTGATCAACCGTAAACCTTCTTCGGATCAAAGACCGGCTTGCTCATGATTTTGAGCTTACCCCCCGGCAAGACTTTGCGGTAAAAGCAGGAGCGTTGCCCTGTGTGGCAAGCCGCTTTACCGATCTGTTCTACTTTCACGACGAGACAATCGCCATCGCAGTCGATGCGCATTTCTTTCACGCGCTGCACGTTGCCAGAGCTTTCGCCCTTGAGCCAGAACGACTGGCGTGAGCGGCTCCAGAAAACGCTTTTTTTCAACTTCAGCGTACGTCGCAGCGACTCGCGGTTCATATAAGCGACCATCAGAACCGTGCCATCCTTAGCGTCCTGCACAACCGCCGGAATCAGTTTCTTGTCATCAAACTTCAGTGCCTTTTGTAAGTTCATATCACGAACCCCTTACGGGGATACCTTTCTTCTTGAGATAGTTCTTGAGATCTCGAATGCCCAGTTCCTTGCGGTGAAACAGCGATGCGGCAAGTGCCGCATGCGCATGGCCTTTGGTGAAAGCATCATAAAAGTGTGACTTCTCTCCCGCGCCGCCCGAAGCGATCACGGGAATCCTGATGACATGCGTCAAGGCCTTCAGAAGTGCCGTGTCATAGCCGATTTTCGTGCCATCCCTGTCCATCGACGTCAGAAGAATTTCTCCCGCGCCGAGCCGTTCAGCGCGTCTTGCCCAGGCAATGGCATCTAAACCCGTATCGTGGCGGCCGCCGTACGTGAACACATGCCACCGGCCTGCTGACACTTTTTTCGCATCGATGGCGACGACCATGCACTGCGTGCCAAAACGTAAAGCGCCTTCGGTAATGACGCTGGGATGTTCCACGGCCGCCGTATTCAACGAGACTTTATCCGCACCGGCCTGCAAAAGCGTTCTGACGTCGCTGGTCGTTCGGACTCCTCCGCCCACGGTCAGCGGGATGAAGACTTGTTCCGCCGTACGTTCCACCACTCTCAACAAAATGTTCCGCTTTTCTGAGGAGGCTGTGATGTCCAGGAAAACGAGCTCGTCAGCTCCTTCTGCGTTATAGCGCTTGGCGAGTTCTACCGGATCGCCGGAATCCACAAGATTCAGGAACTTCGTGCCTTTGACCACACGTCCGGCATGCACGTCCAGGCAGGGAATAATCCGCTTCGCCAGCACGTCCGTTTAACCGACAACCCGCAGCGCTTCTTGAAGCGTGATCTTATGATCGTAAAGCGCTTTGCCGATGATGACACCGGACAAGCCCTGCGGCTCTAAATCTTTCAACGCCAGAAGATCTTCCACCGTGGTAATACCGCCGGAGACGATCACCGGAGTTCCCTGAGCCTCTTTCAAAAAGACACGGATGCCGCCGATATTGGGGCCCGAAAGAGTTCCGTCCTTGCGTGTGTCGGTGAAAAGAAGATTTTTCACGCCCACATGGACCATTTTGCGCACAAGGTCGTCATACTTTACTTTCGAAATATCTTTCCATCCCGACACGGCTACAAAATCTTCAGAGACATCGATGCTGACCGCGATGGCGCTCTTATACGTTTCAAGCGCCTCGACTACCAGTTCCGGGTTGTACACCGCCGCTGTTCCCAGGATCACGCGGTCAACGCCTGCCGAAAAAGCGGATTTGATCGCTTCCATGGACCGGAAACCGCCGCCGACTTGGATCGGGACTGTCACAAACCTTTTCATTTTGGTGATTTTGTCGAGGTTCGCAGGTTTTCCTTGAAATGCCCCATCCAGATCGGCGACGTGGAGCATTCTGGCGCCGCGCGAAACCCAGGTGGACGCCATCTCGACAGGATCTTTCCAATACACAGTTTGCTGGTCGTCACGGCCCTGATAAAGCCGGACGCATTGGCCATGTCGAATATCAATCGCAGGGATTACGAGCATCGCGCCACCCCGCCGACAAAGTTCTTCAGAAGCTGCAGTCCCTGCGCTCCGCTCTTTTCCGGATGAAACTGGCTAGCGAAAAGCGAACCAGAGGCGACCGAAGAACAAAACTTTCGGCCATAGGTCGTGGTTGTGGCAATGACACTCTGGTCTTCCGGTTCTGGATAATAGGAATGCACAAAATAAAAATACGTCCCTTCAGGCAATCGCCTCAGGCAGTGAGTTTCGTCGCCTTTCGCCTTTTCAATCTGATTCCAGCCCATGTGCGGCACTTTAAGGCTCGCGCTCTGAGACTTTTTGAAGCGGATGACTTTTCCTTTAAAAAGACCAAGTCCCCTTAAGCGTGGACTCTCCTCGCTAGTCTCAAACAAAAGCTGCAGCCCGAGGCAAATGCCGAGAAACGGTTTACACTTTTCCAGCGCGCTGGAAATCGTGGCCATAAGCTTCAGCCGTCCCAGGCGTTTCACCGCTTCACCAAAAGCGCCTACGCCGGGAAGCACAACGCCCTGTGCCGAGCGAATGCGAGCAGGATTGCTCGTTACTTCCACGCGACCACCGGCGAGCTCAAGCGCTTTGCTGACGCTGTGCAGGTTGCCCATTTCGTAATCGATGACGGCGATCAAGGGTTTTGTCATTGGATCATCCTGCAGCGCAGCGATTCAGCATGATTTTCCATACCTTCGGTCTGCCCCATAACGAGCGCCGCCTGCCAATCGGCTTTTTCGGCAGCTTTCGCGGAATAACCGATGACACTGGAGCGCTTATAAAAAGTGGCTACCGATAAACCGCTGGAGAATCTGGCCGAACGGTGCGTCGGCAAAACGTGAGAAGGCCCGGCAACGTAATCGCCAAGCGCGGCCGGCGTTGCAGGTCCGAGGAAGATAGCGCCCGCATGACGAATACTGGAGAGAGCACGTTCGGCCCCTTTAAACAAAAGCTCGAGATGCTCCGGAGCGATCGTGTTCGCCAGCTCTATAGCTTCCTGGATGGACTTCACATAGCGCAGTTCAACGCGCCGCTTGAGATCGCTCGACAAACTTGATTGAACGGATTTGATCAGCGCCTTATCCGTGGACAGCAACAGCGATCCCGCGTCAGGATCATGTTCTGCTTGTGCCTGGAGATCCAGTTTGACGTACTCGGCCGGCGTAGAGCGGTCGGCAATGATGACGACTTCGCTGGGACCTGCGAGTGAGTCGATGCCGACATCCCCGAAGACCTGGCGCTTGGCTTCGGTGACAAACTGGTTGCCGGGACCTACGATAAAATCCACTTTTGGAATACTTATTGTCCCATAGGCCAGGGCGGCAATGGCGCCTGGACCGCCAACGCGATAAACGGCGTCACACCCAGCGAGATGAGCAGCGGCAAGGACCTCAGGGGTAAGATTTTTTGCAGGGCTTGCCATGACAATGCGTTGAACACCAGCGACTCGAGCAGGGATGGCACTCATGAGCACGGTGGAGGGGTATGGAAAACGGCCGCCGGGAATATACAGGCCGACACTGTCAACAGGGCGCATGAGCTGTCCCACACGTACGGAACCCCGGGACATCATCCAACTCTTGGACATACGCTTAAGTTCATGAACTGCAAAGGCCTCAATATTTTTGGCGCATTTCTTAATGCTGTTTAGGTAAGAGTCGGAAACGTAGCGTTGAGCGTCCGCAAGCTCGCCTTTAGAGACCTTAATACGGTCGGGAGTGAGCTGAATTCCATCAAATTTTTGAGCAAGAGCGCAGAGCTCCTTATCCCCCCGTCTTTTGACATGGGAAATGATACTTCTGACGATGTTTAGGGTGTCAGTCATTTTGCGAATTTTATCAAAAAGACAATCTGTTTTACTCCTTCTCCCGGGTGATGTGCGCCCCCAGAGCGGAGAGCTTTTTATCGAGGTTTTCATAGCCCCGGTCAAGGTGGTAAAGGCGGTGAATGACGCTCTGCCCCTTTGCGGTCAGGGCGGCAAGCACGAGGGCCGCGCCAGCGCGCAAATCCGACACCATCACATCGGCACCTGAAAGTGAATTTACACCTTCGATGGTGGCGGTATTTCCTTTTGCCTGAATCTTCGCCCCCATCCGCTGTAGTTCGGGGACGTGCATGAAGCGGTTTTCAAAAACCTGTTCTGTGACCTGCGAAACGCCTTCGGCAATCGACATGAGCGCCATCCATTGCGCCTGTAGATCCGTGGGAAAACCTGGATGGACCGCGGTCTCAGCGCTTACAGGCAATATGGATTTAGATCCGACGACGTGGATCGAGGAGCCTTCTTCTTCCACCGTTATTCCGGCTTCGCGCATTTTCGAAATAAGAGCAACGAGGTGCGATGGGCACGCCCGCGTCAGCCGGATGTCCCCTTTCGTCATGGCGCCGGCGATCATGTAGCTGCCGGTTTCAATGCGGTCCGGGATGACATCGTGGGTACCCCCATGAAGTCGCTTCACGCCTTCGATCTGGATGCGTTCGGTCCCTGCGCCGCGGATGTGCGCGCCCAAGGTGTTTAAAAAGTTCTCAAGATCTTCAATTTCAGGTTCACGTGCCGCGTTGTGTATCTCGGTCTTTCCATCGATAAGAGACGCTGCCATCATCAGATTTTCCGTCGCACCTACGCTTGGAAAGTCGAGGTGAATGGGCGCGCCCTGCAGACGTTTGGAGGAGACTTCGACATACCCTTGCTCCAGCGTTACGTTGGCGCCGAGCTTCTTAAACCCGTCGAGGTGGATATTGATCGGTCTGCCGCCAATTGCGCATCCGCCAGGCAAGGAGGCTTTCACTCGTCCCAACCGTGCCAGAAGCGGGCCCATCACGACGACGCTCGCGCGCATCTTGCGCACGAGTTCGTAGGGCGCTTCGGCATAAAGCGTGGGTCCGGCATTGATCTCTACTTCGGAACCGTTTCGTACCACTTGCTTTCCCAGAAAGACGAGCAGTGCAATCACGGTTTCAATATCGTCCAAGTGCGGAACATTGCGGACAACACATGTGTCATCGGTCAGCAAGCTCGCGATCAAAATTGGCAGCGCAGAGTTTTTCGAACCCGAGATAGCGATCTCACCGCGAAGTCTCTGTCCACCTTCGATTTTTAAAATATCCATGAGTTATCCTTTTCGTGATGCCTGCACGATCCGTGGCAGTCCCGATAAATCCTTAAATACAGCAACACTCGTCCAATGCCCCTGCCGATGCAGGATGGCGGTGACCGCATCCGCCTGATCGCCTCCAATCTCCAGCAGCAGATACCCACCGGCCTTCAAACAGGCAGACGCCTGCTCACAGCATGGCTCGATCAAACGCAATCCGTCATGCCCGCCATCCAGTGCGATGACAGGCTCCCAGCCAAGTTCCGGTTCAAGATCGTTCATTTCGCTTGAGCGCACATAGGGAAGATTGGCCACAATAAGGTCCGCGCGAACATCGATGAAACCACTGAGCAGGTCGCCCGTATGCCATTCGATGCCGACCGACGGTGTCAATCGCAATGCGTTGCGTTTTGCTACTTCGAGTGCCTCGGGTGACTTGTCAATGGCGATGACGCGTGCAGCGAGTCCTGAGGCAGCGAGCGAGATCGCGATGATGCCGGAGCCCGTTCCGACATCGATGATCATGGCGCAACCCCTGTTCTCTGCTAAGCGCTCCAAACATTTTTCCACGAGGAGTTCCGTTTCGGGACGCGGCACAAGGACATCCGGACTGACTTCAAAAGTCATTGTCCTGAAGGGTTGTTCTCCTGAAACGTAAGCGAGCGGCATACGCTTCTTTCGTTTTTCGAGCCATTTCTTAATCTCACTGAGCTGTAATGCGGACAACTTATGGAAGCGATCCAAGATGATCCTGGCGCGCGGAAGCCCGAGATACGCAGCCACCAGAAACTCCGACTCTGTTCTGGCTTCGGCAATGTTGGCCCGACTCAATGTCTTCTCACCGAATGCTATGACGGAGGCGATCGAACTCATGCGGCATACCCTTCTTTGGTGAGATCTGCGAGCAGTTGTTCTTCTTCGCGCTTGCGAAGTTCTTGAATCAACGTATCGATGGCGCCTTCCATCACCGCCGGCAAATTGTGGATGTTGAAATTGATGCGGTGATCGGTGATCCTGTCCTGCGGAAAATTGTAAGTGCGGATCTTCTCAGAACGATCGCCCGTACCGACCTGACTGCGTCTGTTCTGCGACATTTCTTTCGCCTGTTTCTCTTGCACCTGTTCCAGAATCTTCGATCGAAGAAGCTTCATCGCCTTCATCCTGTTTTTCCCCTGACTGCGTTCCTCCTGACAAGCGACGACAATGTTCGTAGGAATATGCGTGATGCGGATCGCACTTTCCGTTTTATTCACGTGCTGACCGCCTGCACCGGAAGCTCGGTACGTATCAATACGCAATTCCGAGGGATCAATGCGTATATCGACTTCTTCGGCTTCGGGAAGCACGGCCACCGTCGCGGTACTCGTGTGAATACGTCCGCTGGCTTCCGTGACCGGAACGCGCTGCACACGATGGACACCGCGCTCATATTTAAAAGCCGTCCATACCCCTGGACCGGAGATCTGGACCGAGACTTCTTTGATGCCGCCGCGCTCGGAAACGCTCGCATCGATAGGCTCCATGGTCCAGCCGCGTTGCTCGGCAAAGCGTGTATACATACGCAGCAGATCGGCGGCAAACAGTCCTGCTTCATCGCCGCCGGCTCCGGCTCTTATTTCCAGAATGACGTTGCGGTCTTCGTTGGGATCTTTGGGAAGTAGGGCGACCTGAAGTTCCTTTTCGAGCAATGCACATTCATTCGAAAGCTTCGGAAGTTCTTCGGCTGCCAGGTGCTGCAGCTCAGAGTCCTGGGACGTGAGAAAAGCGGAGAGGTCCAGCTTTTCCTGGAGACACTTTCGGTAGCGCTTGAATTTCTCCATGATCGGAGCAAGACGGGAGTGTTCGCGGCTGAGCACCTGCAGCTTCGCGGGATTGCCTGCCAAATCCGGGGCAGAAAGATCCGTTTCCAGGCGCTCGAAGCGCTGTTTCAGGTTCTCGAGAGGTCCAATGAGGTCCATGGTTTTACTCAAAAAGAAGGACAGCTCCCGTTATAGACGAGAGCTGTCCAGTGATTAGAACTTAGCTAATGCGCTTTGGTCGCTGGTTTAGCCGGTGCTTTGGGAGTGGTTTTGTCAGCGCGCTTAGGTATTACGATCGGTGCCGAGCTTAAGATTTTCATCGTCTTTCTTTTTGGAGCCGATCTTTGGCCTTTGGCATTCGCTGGAGCTTTTTTGACGGCTTTAACTGTCTCACCACCGGTTTTAGCAAAGCGCTTTTGGAAGCGTTCCACGCGTCCAGCTGTATCCACGAATTTTTGACGTCCCGTGAAGAAGGGATGACAATTCGAGCAGATTTCAAGCTTGATATTGGACCGAGTGGAGCGGGTGACGAACGCGTTGCCGCATGCGCAGGTTACTGTGCAATCCACATATTCGGGGTGAATGCCTGTTTTCATAGTCGCGAATTATAACAAATTACAGGTAATTGCTTGGATTGGAGGCGCGGCCTGACTCGTCGCGGACTTCGAAGTGCAGATGAGGTCCTGTGGAGATGCCGGTCGAACCTACCCGGCCGATCAATTGATACAAACGCACGTGTTGACCTTCGCGAACAAGGATGTCCGACAGATGGCCGTACCGGGTATAGAGCACCCGTGTGCCGGATTTGCGCTTAATGACGTGTCGAACTTCGATCATATTTCCATAGCCACCCTGCCAGCCAGCGAAGGTGACCGTCCCTTCCCGCGAGGTCAGAACGGGACTACCATAGGGCTTGGCCAGGTCGAGCCCTGAATGCATGCGCCTGGTCTGAGTGACGGGGTGTTTGCGCGAGCCAAATCTCGAAGTTTGTCGATAGTTGAGATCCTTAAAGGGAAGCCCCAGACCTGTAGGCTTAAAGGCCATCGGCAGGAAGAGTTCCGTGCCTGTCTTGAATTTAAAATTGAGGTCACTCAGATCGGGTAGTGGAAAGCCGTTGGCTTGGAGGATTTCAGCTTCATAAGCAGCGCCCATAGCTTTTCCGCGCGCATAGCCCTGGCTGATTGTCCGGAGGTTTTCCGGCTTATCGACTTCATACAACGTGCCTTTTTGGCTTGGGATTTTCAAGACCGTGCCATCTTGAAACACAGATATGTCGAGATCGTTGGAGCTCCGGATCGTAAACATATCGACCTTAAATCGTTTCGTGAGGGACCACAGGTCCTCACGCCCCTTCACGCGGTAGGTGGAGATCACCGGTTTCGAAAGCTTCTGAATCTGCTCGAATTGGGGTCCATTCGGTAATTGAGTGACGAGAAGATCCTGGCTGAAAGAGAGGGGCGTCAGCGCTGCTTCGGAGGTGGATTGAAAGAAGTAAGCGATGGGCACGACCAGCATGCCGGCAATCAACGCATGGATGATGATGGAATGTTTTCTCACGCTCTATCTATGAATAACAGAAACTACGACGGAAGTCAATCCAAAGCTGAAGGGGTCTTACGCGCCAATTTTTTCCATGGAAGAGGTCTCCATGGATTTGAGGAAGTCTTTGTTGGACTTTGTGGCAGAAAGCTTTTCAATGAGGAGCTCCATCGCTTCAATTGGCGTCAAGGAAGATAGGACCTTCCGGAGAATCCATACCTTATTGAGTTCTTCCGGAGTGAGGAGCAATTCTTCTTTACGGGTGCCGCTACGAGCCATGTCGATCGCAGGGAATGTTCGCTTATCGGCAAGTTTACGATCGAGATAGACTTCCATATTACCGGTACCTTTAAATTCTTCGAAAATAACGTCATCCATGCGGCTGCCTGTTTCCACGAGCGCCGTGGCAATAATGGTCAAGCTTCCCCCCTCTTCGATGTT
>JANLWZ010000078.1:0-6211 GCA_031364865.1 Elusimicrobiota bacterium | reverse complement strand
ATTTTCCACACCATCTCTTTTCATGTCTTCAGCGCCCTTCTTCTGAGCGCAGAACGCAAAATCTGCCTTCTTCGCCATCATTAAGCGGTAGTCGTACCCCAAATGCGTGTCACTGGCCCAATACGCCATAGGCTTTGGTGTTTCGATAGGCGTATAAGGCAATACTCCAGTGAGCCCATCCTCGCCCCAATCAACATGAATATTGAGGTCATAGGTGCCAAACGGGCTCATGTCTCCTGTAGGATAGAGATGATCAACTTCAAGGAGCGTTTTCTCTTGATCCCACAAGAATTTTGCCGATGCGTTTGCCAGAAGATCTTCTTTCCCATCAGCAAACCAAGGCCAAAGTTCCTTACTCGGCCCAAGACCACCATGGATTCCCGTGTAATACTGCATCCGCTTCAAACACGCCTGCACATAGAGAGGGTTGCCATCGTTACGGCCTAATCTTGATTCAAAGTAATTCGCAATCCTAAGCATGAACCGCCTCCAGTTCTTTCCCATTTAAGTTTGAATCCATGTGCAGCACCTTTTCGTAATAACCCACAAATGAGATCCCATTCTTTGGGTCTATCCATTCCAGATGTTTAAAACCACACAAGTTCATGAGATTTTCAAGAGACTTTGGAGTGAACGCATGTACATGCTCCTGATTCATGGGGATTCCGTTACACACGTCCTGGTTGGGAACGGCAATGATGATTCGCCCGCCAATCTTTAAGATTCTGTTCCAGTGTTTAACCGTCTGGATGGTGTCGATGCAATGCTCCAGAATGTGTCTGGCAATTACGGTATCTGCTACCAGACTCTCTATAGGCAACGATTCCTGAACATCTGCGACAATATCAGCTACACTTTCAGTCCCAGACCGTGACGGAATCTTCTCGCCCTTCGGGATGCGATCAATCCCAATGGCCGAAGAAACTGTCTTTCTTCCACCTACCCCAAGCTCATAAATGACTTCTCCCGTCGCAAGCGATCTCACAGCATCGCCCTCCTGATCGGCTGAAATGTCTGCTGGCATATAAGAAAGCCCGCGCATTGTCTCCATAAAAAACTTAAAGCCATGCCTCTTGATGAGACCGGCATTGGTGCGATCCGTCATTTCTTTTGAGTTCCAACCACCATTCTTCTGGCTGTTGCCATGAATCCGTTCGCCTGTCTTAAATCCATGATGAATAATGAAGGCATCGGGCGTTACCACCAGTTTCTTTCCCGCTTTTCTAAATCGCATGGAAAGATCCAAGTCATCTCCACCTGAAAGCGTTGTGTCGATTCCTCCCACCTCATCCAAATGCTTCCGGCGAATCATCGCGCAGAAGAAGATGAGATAAGAAGTTTCTACTCTTGTATGGGGAGCAATAGGGCTATAGATGCTCTGCATCCCCATGACTGTGGTTGACATAGGCCCCACTGCTGCAACATCAGTGTTCGTGAAAGGCATCATGAGTTTTTCGTAAAAGAAACAGGCCGCTTGCGGAATGTGTGTGTCATCATTCTGGAAGCACACAAAAGGAGCCTCTGAACGCTCTAGGGCATAAGCAAGACCACCCTCCCATCCAAGATTCTTTCCAGGTTCAAGTATGGTGACTCCTGGCACATGCCCCATCTGTTCTTTAACAGGCTGCTTTCCGTTATTAACGATGATGAGCTTGGCATAACTCCCCAAATGTCCCGTCATCGCAATAGACTTCACGCAAGGAATCAAAAATTGGGGATTGTTGAATGTGGGTATCAAAATATCAATGAAGGGTTTCATTTATTCTCCTAGCACAAGAATAGGCTCTTCAGTTTTAAGCTTCTCAGGGGTACCGTAACGCTTCTCTACTTCCATGCCATAAGCTTTCCACTGCTGCTGGACATAGCCCTCGGTTACTATCAGGGGATGGCTTACATGCCCAAGCTTCACTCGCGTATCCATCCATGTCCTGAATCCAAACTTCTTTGCCTCATAACAAAAGCTGATGTCCTCCCCCGTCTTATTGGGGTTCATAAACCACGGCTGTGGCATCTTTCGGAAACAGTCCACATGGATAAGGACGGCGCCAAACCCTACGGCATCGCATTCCACAAGCTTTTCCTTGGGATAGTTCATGACTGCGTAATTTGTGAACTGTTCACATTGCGCGACTGAATCCCATCCAGAAAGACAGGAATACATGACGGGTTTATGTGGAAAATTCCTCGTAAACGCCAGTGGCGCAACAATATCTTTCTGGCTTGCGTAGAGCCTCTCAAAAAGGTCCAGCTCAGAGATCATGTCGTCATCAATCATGAAGAGGTAATCACAATTAGAAACAAGCGCCGTCTTTGCCATCTCATCACGCGCCACATGAACGTGCATACGCCCACACGTCTTAAAAAGAAACTCAAAACGAGGCGATTCTTTCAGAAGCTTCCCACGTTCTTCCAAGTGTCCAAGATGCTTGAACATAGAGAGCCTGTTCGTGTAGGCTTCAGAACCTGTCATCCCCTCATGGGGTATCCCAATAAGAACGCGAATAACCCCATCCTCTTTTACAGATTGCCCTACGTCTTCAGGATTTAAAATCTCTTCGCTCACCTAATCACCCGCATCTGCACCATAAGAATCTCCCATAGGGAGTAAAACTTTGGGCTTAATATTTTGTGTCCCGCATGCTGAGAACGGAGGAGCTGTGGCATCGTAGTGGTCACAACACCTCCGTCTGCTCCGCACTTGGAAACTTCAATAAGACCGAATTTGAATGGATTCTTCCAGGTGGGTTCCCAACGGAACAGATACCTCGTTGGTCTACGCCCTAACCCCTTCAGAATCGCGTTCACTATCTCGGTCTTGGTTGCCATTAGAGAGCCTTCACGACTCCCTGAACAAACGACTGGTTCAAGTTGGAAAGATCCACTGGAACAGTCGTTGCAGCAACCACGTAGCGATAGAGCAACGTAGACATCGCCTGAGCCGTGATAGACGAGAAGAACGTCCCCGCTACCGCTCCAGGAATGAGCGTGTCACCTGCCGTGATCGTGATGGACGAGCCAACGTTGGAAATCTGGACAGAAGCAACCTGTCCCCAAGCCGTTACAAGTCCGAACCCGTTGATGCCAATGTCCTGAATCGCTACGCCACAGAAGCCTTTAATGCCTGCGGCTGTGGCTTTAACGGAGCTGACACCATCAATGGACACACCTGCTGTGGCAAACATCACACCAAGACCCGTGGTGATCGAGCCACTGCCATCCACGTTTTTAACCATGATCTGAACCCGTTCGGGATCAGTTCGATTGAGTTGCTGAATTAACATTTGAATCTCCTTTAACGCTAAGTCGCTGTTGCTTGGCCCCCTTGAATGAGCTCCAGCTCTTCGCGGTCACTTAGGCGTGAATAATTAGAAACCTACCCGTTGTTACAGCCTTGCGATTAGCGATGCTGACGGTGATAGTTTGAGTCCCTGTGCTTGAAATAAACACCGGAACTTCCTGTTCGGGGCCGTTAGTGCTGTCTTGCGAGTCGAAACGCGCAAAATACAAACGACCACCTTCCACCGTATAAGTAACGTTGTCTTGACCAGGCAATGTTTCAGCCCAATCGCCAGCCGTCACTTTCAGATCACCAAATACACTTTTACGGACATTGCTTGTTGAAAATGCCATAAAAGCCTCCTTTAGGCGGTTACACCCGTTAGTTTTGCGTTCTTCCGGCGATTGCCAGTCGTGAGCGAGCAAGCGAGAAGGATCTTCGCGGTTCGCGCATCCTGGTTCGTCGGAGTCACAAACGGAGTCGTAAGGAAGTCCGTATCTGAATTGACGATGAACTCAATGCCTTTGGAATGCAGAAGATAAATAACGCCCGAAGTGGCTTGCGGCGACCACGTCCATGGCGTTGCTTTAAACTTCAGATTCTCAATACCGATATCGACCAGTTTGTTATCAGTGAAACGTTCCTGAGACACGAGCGATGACTCATAGAACTGAAACGAGCTTTGATCGCTGACAATCATTTCAGGACCACCAATGGGGTTCTGAACTGACACGAGGTTCCAAGCGTTCGTGAGGTCAGAGCGACCCTGAGCTGCGAAAGACCCTGACGCTGTAGCGGCACATGCCTGCCACCAGGTATTAGTCGTCCCGTTGATGCCGCCGACTTGTCCAGAGGTAGCGACAATCGTTGTCAATGGTTCGATATGCTTGGCAACGGCCGTAGCCGCGAACATATCCTGCTCAAGCAGTAACGACAGAGACTCTTCGGCCTGCATCTTTTTGGCTTCCAAGAGGTCTTCCAGTTTGGAATCGCCCGCGTTAGCAACGCGTTCCGTGAAACCGTCGATGGTCACTGTGGCCGCATACTGCGCCCAGAGCCATTGATCGCGGGTAAGACCGTCCTGTGGGGTCGTGTCCAGCGTGTCATACCGCTGATATGCCAAGGCTGTCGTGTTCTTCGCATACATTTCTGCATGAGAAAGAGCCGCGCCACCTTTTTTACGCATCTTGCCTCCGCCCTTGCCTTCGTAAAGCCACTTGAAGACTGGGTTCGACTTAAAGATGTTGTCTCGAATACCAGGGATCATGTTGACCAAACTCGTAGTTAAGAGTTCGTCTACATTTCCTGGGCCATAACTCTGCAATACTGGGGCTACCATAGAATTTCTCCTTTAGTCGTCGCGTGGAACGCGAATGCCTTTCTTGGCAAGCTGAAACGCTTCCGAAGGAGTAATCTTCTTGGGATCGGGGCCTGTGTAAGCGCCTTTAGCGGCTTGCGTCGGTGGCTCTGAAGACGATGCGACCTTCTGCTGGATGCGCGTCAGAGCTTCCTGCCGGCCCTTCTCCGTATACTTCTGGGAAAGAGCTTGCGCCCAAGCATAGGCTTCATGAAGTTTCTGGACGTACTCCTCTTTTGAAAGAGGATTAGCGTTATCTGCGGTGAGTTGCAGGTATCCAGAAATCAACTTATCTTCTTCCAGTGAGTCAAAATCAGGACGTAGAGGTTTACCGTCTTTCCCTACTTCCGTCGAGAACTGAGCGACAAGACTGTTGGTTTCGTTCACCGCCTTGTATTGCTCAAGTTCTTCGATCTTTTTGCTATCTTTTGAACTCACTTCTTTTGCCACTTCCGCCAGGAGTTCCAGAAACCCGTCTTTGGTTTCAAAAGCCTTCTGAAACCGTTCGTCTGGGATCTTTTGTCCAAGCGTCTTTTCCGCTTCCGCTTTCTGTTCCTGAAAATTACTCTTCTGCGACTGACTCAGTCCCTTCCAATACGCGACAAATCGCGGATCAGAAGAAGCTTTGTCATACGCTTCCGCTTTTTTTCGCAGTTCTGCGACGGGTTGCAATTTCTTCGTGTAGTCGGACTGAAGGTTTTTGTAAATCGCCTTCAGCTCAGGAGGCAAAGTATTTGGGTCTATGCTTGAAAACGTGTCCTCTGCGGGTGCGCTTTGTTCCTGACCGCTCGCTTGCCCGTTTTGGCTGGGGGTTGAAACAGGTGCTTGAACTGATTGCCCTGTTACGGGTTCAGCGGTAGCAACTGCTCCATTACCCTCGATTTGACCGTCTGCCATATCTGTTCTCCTTTAGGGTGTATGTGACTCTTGCGTTCGTACATTCACTCCGTTTTGATTCATCTTCGTTAAAAGTAATGTCAGTCTCGCCAATACTCCATTGATCTGCGTGAGCATATTCAAGATGGCTTGCTCACCATCCGTCATGGCGTATGACTTTCTTGTGTCGTCACGTTCATCTCTTTAGGCCCTTCTTCTACCTTTGGAGTCAGTGAAAAGTGACTGAGAATAAATTCCAGAATCTCTTTTGAGCTGTCCTTTGCTTGAGGCTTCACCCTATTGCGTACTGCTTGGATGAGAGGCGATTCTTCTTTCATCGTGAGCGCTCCTTCCACTCCTTGTAAATTTTCTGAAGAGCTGGACGCTCTTTGGAGAACTGTCTACGTCTCCAGTCACGCGAACCTTCAACCCATGACTTGGTGCCGTATCTTGCCCCGTTGATCGTGTTCCCCGCCTCACAAACACCCAATGAATCCATTACTTCTTTCTTATGGCGTTTGCTCATGATGGGAATGGGATTACCCATCTTGTCCGTCAAATTCTTAAATGTCTGTCCAACACGTCTAAGATAAACATCCGGAGAACACGCATCATTCATTGACAAATTCCCGCATTCTGGAAGATTGCAGTAATCAATCGTCATACCGTTTTCATAGATCGTTCTAATGTGATAGGCCTGC
>JANLWZ010000077.1:0-6553 GCA_031364865.1 Elusimicrobiota bacterium | reverse complement strand
GCTTGCGGACCGTTTAGGTACGCGGCACTCCTCGCTCCTTGTATCTGTCTCAAAATAGCCCTCGTCTTATGCACGCTAGGTTGCGAAGGGACTTCTAAACGAGTGGAATGCGGTTGACGTCCGCGAAGGTGGCCGGGCGGGAATGGCTGTACTGAGCGCGGTACCACGGCAGAAAAACTTCCAGCAGCACTTTCACCATGCTCGCCACAGGAATGGCAAAGAGTAAACCCCAGAATCCAAAAAGTTTTGCACCCGCCATTAATGAGAAAAGGATCATCACGGGATGCAGGCTTACCGCCTTCTGCATCACAACGGGCTGAATAAACCAATCCTCAATGAATCGGACCATCCCGCATACGAGCAATACTTTGCAAAGCCCGAACGTGGTGCCCCACTGAAACATCGCGACACCGCCACCCAAAATAGCCCCGACAACGGGTCCCACATAGGGAATGACGTTCGCCATCCCAATCACCACAGCGATCTGCACGGCATAATCCAGCCCAATGAGCCAGAAGCCGGCAAGCGCAATGCATCCGACCAGCAAGGCCTCGAGGCATACGCCGCGCACGTATTTACCTAAAGAATTGTCGACCTCGACCAGGAGTCCTAGAACCATTTCCACGTAGCGGTTCGGTACCCATTCGAGCACGCGATCACGGCCTCGCGGTCCTTCTTGAACCAGAAAGAAGCCGATGAAGGGCACGAGGAAAACAATTTCCAGCACCGGTAGAATTCCCAGCGCAAAGGAAGGCATCCGGGAAAGAATCTGCTGCGGCCAGAGACGTCCATGCGATGCAATCACATCGACGATAGCGGGATTCATATGAGTCGTCGACTGCCAGCGGCTGAACGCCTCACTCCCCTGCTGAACGTACCGCGGCATATTCCGGGTGGCTTTTTCGGCCTCCAGGCCGGCGAGAGCGCCAAGTTTTACGATCATGACAACCGCTAGCGTCATCAATCCCAGATAAAGGACCACGACCACCGGACGGCGCCTCATACCGCGTACTTCGAAGAAACGAACGAGTGGATTGAGCAGGTATGCCAGGACAGCCGCCAGGACAAAGGGCAACAGCATGTCGTGCACGCGGTAAAGGAAATAGACGGCAGCGCTCACCAGGATCGCTGGTATGAGGGATTTGCCGGTGAGGTTCACAGGGCTTCCTGAACTTTGACCGTAGAGACGATAGAGATAGGCGTGGAAAACGTCATAGCGCGCAGCCGCGCGGCCAGCAGCGTGCCGAGGTGCATCATGATGGCCGCGCCGACATGAGGCACCTGCTTGACGAGTTTTTCAAGCTCTGTCTTGTAGAGCAGATGGACCTTCACGATTTCTGCGGCCGCCGCGGTGGCGCTGCGCGGGCATTCATCGAGAAGAGACATTTCGCCGAAATAATCGCCCGGTTGAAGGAGCGCAATACGCGTCGTGTCGCCTGTGCGGGTACTGCGCGACAGTTCCACTGTTCCCGACTCGAGAATATAAAGCGCGCGGCCCACATCGCCTTCGTGAAAGAGGATTTCGCCCGGCTCGTACGTTCGCACCACCAGGGCCTGGAAAAGATGACCAAATTCGCGGCGGGAAATGCCATTGAAGAGGGAAACCCGCTGAAGAAACTTCCTTTTGCGGTTAAATTCGGGGTCGAACCAGGCGTCGCGGAACCATCGCATCATTTGTAGCGAGTATAACGGAGTTCCGCGTTACGTCAATGAGAAAGGCGAGTTCTTTTTGTGTGATGGCCAGAGGCGGCATGAGGACGATGACATCGCCCAAAGGACGCAGCCAAACGCCACGCCGAATCGCCTCATCGCAGACCTTTAGGCCCATGCGCTCGCCTGCGGAGTAGGGGCCGATTTCGATACCCGCCATTAGACCCATTTGTCGCACGGCACGGACTTCGGGAAGTTGAAGCAGAGGCGCCAAGCCCTCATGCAGCTGGCGGCTGCGTGCCAGCACGTTTTGGAGGAGCTTTTTTTTCTTGTACAGATCGAGATTGGCCATGGCTACCGCGCAAGCGAGCGGATTCGCCGTGTACGTATGGCCATGAAAAAAGGTTTTGAACTCGTCGTAGCGTCCCAGAAAAGCCCGGAAGATTTTTTCTTTGGTCAGCGTTGCGGCGAGCGGAAGATAACCACCGGTGATGCTTTTGGCGACGCACAGAAAATCAGGAGTGACATTTTCCTGTTCGCAGGCAAACATCGTACCGGTCCGCCCGAATCCCGTCGCCACTTCGTCCGCCATCAGCAGCACATCAAACTTTTTACAGAGGCGCGCCACATGCGCCAGATACCCTTGCGGCATCACGAGCATGCCCGAAGCGCCTTGGATGAGCGGCTCCATCACCACAGCCGCAATGTCTGCATGGTGCATGCGCAGAAGCTTTTCGATCTCTTGAAAGCCTCCTGGAGTCACTTGCCATCCTTGAAATAGAAGATTTCGAAAGCGTTCATGAAAGAGATCAATACCTCCGACACTTACGGAGCCTATCGTGTCGCCGTGATAGCCTTCTTTCAGCGAAACAAACTTAGTTTTTCGCTTTTTCCCCGTGAGCTGCCAGTACTGGTAGGCCATCTTGAGTGCGACTTCTACAGCCGTGGAGCCGTTATCGGAATAGAACACACGGGAAAGGCCTTTCGGCGCGATCTCGACTAATTTTTTGGCCAGGCGTATCGCCGGCTCGTGGCTCAGACCAAGAAACGTAGTGTGCGCTATTTTTTCGGCCTGCTTATGAAGTGCCTTATTAAGGATGGGATGCCGGTGTCCCCAGACATTCACCCAGAGCGATGAATTTCCATCCAGGAGTTTGCGGCCGCGAGCATCTTTAAGCCACACGCCTTGGCCGGACTGGACGATGATGGGCTCACGTTGGGCCCACTCCGCCTGCTGAGTGAAGGGATGCCAGAGATATTTTTTATCCCAGGCGGCTAAGGAAGGCATTCGCGTTGTATCGCACGGGCAAGAAGATCCATATCGGCAATGGCTTTAGCGGTGGCTTCGGGATCTTTGGCAAAACGTGGATTGGACTTCAAGTGTCCGAGGACTTGAACCGTCGTGTGTTCCTGAAGTGCATCTGGATTCGTCTGCTCCGCGAGCGACTCCCCATCTCCGCCGTTTAAAAGAACGCCGACCACTGGAATTTTTTTACTCGCCAGAGCGTCCAGCGTCAGCAGCGTGTGATTGATGGTTCCGAGCCCAGCGCGGGCGACTAACAGAACAGACAAGCGCATGGCTTCAATGAGATCAAGGATGTAAGTGGACTCTCCCAACGGCACTTTGACGCCGCCCGCGCCTTCCACCAGCAGGACGTCGTGCTTCTTACTGAGAGCCCAGAACGCTTTATAGATGCGTTCCATATTCACAACTTTTCCTTCTGCCTGTGCCGCCACGGAAGGCGCCAGTGGCGCCGAAAAGAATTGAGGATTGACGTAGTCCAGTTCGTCGTTCACCTTGGCCGCTTTGATGAGCTGCTCGACATCGTTCTGATCACCAGTACACACCGGCTTCATGACACCGACGTTGACGCTTTGCGATTTCAGGAGCCTGGCGATGCCGCAGGTCACGATCGTTTTTCCCACCGCGGTGTCGGTACCGGTGACAAACAATCCTTTGTTCATGCATGGACCCCTGGTTTAAGAGATGCCGCCAATTGCTTAATCTGTTCCTCGTCGTGGTCTGCCGTCACGCTGAAGCGAAGGCGGCATTCCCCGGCATGCACTGTGGGTGGCCGGATCGCGGGCGCGAAAAATCCGGCTTCCTTTAACAGGGCTGCCAAGCGCAACGCTTCTTCTACGCTGCCGGCGAAAAGTGGAACGATCTGGCTCTCTGAGCCCAGCGTGTTCCAGCCTTGCGCCTGTAAAGTTTCCCTCAGAAGTTTAGAGAGCGCGCGCACTTTGGTTCGTGGCTTAGGATCTTCCTGGAAAAGCCCCAGAGCGGTTTGCGCCGCAGCGAGACAGATCGGGGAGAGTCCTGTTGTGTAGATGAAGGATCGCGCCTTATTGATCAAAAGCTCTATCAGGTCTTTGGAGGAAGCGACGAAACCACCCTGGCTGCCCAGCGCTTTAGAAAGAGTGCCCACCGAAATATCCCAGCCTTTCGCATGATCCCACACACCGATCGCATGGGCTTCATCGATCATCGAGATGGCATCGTGCGCTTTGGCCAGCGCCAGCAGCTCCTGCGCAGGCGCAAAATCTCCGTCCATCGAAAACAAACTTTCCGTGACGAGCAAACGCCTTCGGTACGAAGCGGTGCGCTTGAGAACGTTTTCCGCGCCCGCCGCGTCCGCGTGTGGATAAACAAAGAGTCGCGCGCCGGAAAGCTTTGCGGCGTCCACCAGCGACGCATGGCAAAGTCTGTCCATGACAATCGCATCCCCTGCTCCCACCAGAGAGGTGATGACCCCGAGATTGGCCTGGTATCCGGTAGGAAACAGCAACGCCGATTCCTGTTCCATGTAGGCAGCCAGCGCGCTTTCCAGATCTTGATGAAGGATAGTGGTGCCGCTGATCAACCGCGAAGACGTCGCGCCGGCACCCCAGTGCCCGAGAACTTCTTTGGCCGCCTCCACCACCTGGGGATGGCGGGCAAGCCCGAGGTAATTGTTGGAAGAAAAATTGATGAAACTTTTATCGCCGATGAAGATCCTGCTGCCTTCGGTTTGATAGACGGACTGAAGCTCACGTTTGAGCGATTGTTCTTCCAACCGTGCCAATTCTTCCTTAATAGGAATCATGGACGAGAAACGATCAAGGCTCCTATAGGGCCGCCAAAACCAAAAGACAAGGAGAGGGCATGCTCGAACATCGCGCGGTGCCCGTAGCGAGGCGTGTAATCGAGGGGGCATTCGGGATCGGACTCTTCCAATGTCGCGGTGGGTGGTACAAATTGATGTTTTAGCGCCAGAATCGCGAAGATAAGTTCGACGGCGCCGGAGGCACCTAGAAGATGTCCGGTGCTCGCCTTGGTGGCAGAAATCATGAGCTTTTCCGCATGCCGTCCAAAGGACTTCATCAGCGCTTGCGTCTCAATCCAATCGTTGTGCTTGGTCGCCGTCCCATGCGCGTTGACATGACGGATATTCTGGTAGTCCAGGCCAGCGTTCCGTATGGCCTGATTGATGACTGCAGATATTTTCCCGCCGCCTGAGTTGAACGAATAAGCGCTATGGGAATCAGAACCCAGCGCACGGCCTGACAACACAGCATGGACTGCGGCACCACGTTCGCGAGCGTGTCCTTCGGATTCCAACACCAGGATTCCGGCTCCCTCTCCGAATGCAAAACCGGTGCGTTGGCGGTCAAAAGGACGCGTCACCCCATCGACACTGGTCACACCCATCTGATCAAAGCCTGCCCGGATTAAAGGATGAGGACTCGGCTCTACGGCTCCAGCCAGCACGATGTCGCATACACCCTGCTCAATCCAGGACGCGGCCATCCCCACGGAATAAACGCCCGTGGCACAAGCAGCAATAACGTTGCGGCTTTCACCGTGCAATTTAAACTTTTGACAGACAAAAGTATTGATTTGATCGGGAGGTACGGGTTTATCGTCGCGAAAGAGGGGCTTCGACGCGCTTACGGTACAGCCAAAGCGCTCAGCATCGAACTTTTTGGGCAACCCGGCATCGGCCAGGGCCTCGGAACAAGCCTGCAGCGCCAAAGCCTGTGCCTGCTCCAGCCCGGAGGACTTCTGCGGCAGACTACTTGGAGTGCGAGTGACGAGTCCATTCCAATTGGCTTGGACACCTTCGCCGAGAGACGTCGTGACACCCATCCCCGTGATGACAACACGAGGGTTCATTTAGACAACCCTGGAATCGACATTGAACACCTGGCCAGATACGCTGGAATTCTGCGAGAGTTCGAGAACGACACGACAAAGATCTTCGATACGCGTGCTTTGCCCTAAAACATGATCGGAAATGACCTTTTGCTTATGTTCTTCAGACAAAGCAGAAGACATGGCGGTTTCATGAAATCCGGGCATGACAGCGTTCACGGAGATGCGAAAGCGTCCCAGCTCGCGGGCGGCAGACTTCGTCAGGGCGATGAGTCCCGCCTTGGAAGCTGAGTAATTCGCATTACCGAAGCCCGGCTTCACAGCCATGATCGAAGCGATATTGATGATATGGCCCGCCTTCTCTTTCGACATCAGGCGCGCCGCTTCACGGATGCACCAGAACGCTCCGGAAAGATTTACCTCCACGACGTCGTTCCATTCGGCATTGGTCATTTTTAAAATCGTTCGGTCCCGTGTCAGTCCCGCGTTATTGACGAGGACGTCCAGCCTGCCCCAGCGGACCACCATCGCGTCGACCATCTGACGTACTTTGATCGAATCCCGGACATCACAGACAAAGACTTCCGCGTCCTTATTGCCCGATTCAAAGATTTCCTGAACCACCGCTTCGGCTTTGGCTTTTTCTTTGTGGCAGTGAACTCCTACTGCATATCCGGCCTTGCCGAAAGCGATCGCGAGATCCCGCCCAATGCCACGGGAGGATCCAGTGATGAGAACGGTGCGCTTGGCAGCGCGCGAAGTCACTTAAAC
>JANLWZ010000049.1:0-2810 GCA_031364865.1 Elusimicrobiota bacterium | reverse complement strand
TGATGACCTGCTTCGTGGCCGCAAAACTCGGAGAGAAGCTGCCATCGAGATAAGGATAGACGCTGAGCTCCCAGACTCCAGGCGTAAGGCCCGAAATGGAATAGCTGCCGTCTGCCTGCACGGCGCCGTATTTGAAATCCGCGCCAAAGAAGTTATTGCCAAATCCTGTGCGGTTCGAGTTGCTGAACTGATCAAACCGTTTCGGGAACGCTTCGACTCGCGCGGTAGGGAAAATGACTTGTGCGCCGTTCATGTAGAAGTACTGCGTTGTGCCGTAGAAAAGGTAGTCATCGATCGTCGAGACCGTGGTAGGGGCCGAGCTGCTGGAGCCAATCGTAAAGGCACTCTGGATCGTGACAGAGCCGGTCACGACGAACGTCGGAGCGCTCAAATTGAGATTCAACGTGCTCTGCGCTGCACCGTTCACGACCGACACCGATTGCCGCACTTGCGCGCCGGTCGTCGCATAGGAAGCGTTTACGTTGTAGAAACCGCTGCCGAGTGTCGTGAAGGAATAGGTGCTGCCGCTGGCAATTGTGGTCGTGCTCGTCGAGGGTCCACTGATGGAAATCGCCACTTCGCTGTAGTCGACGTTGGCGCCTGGCAGCGTGATGGAGCCGCCAATGGATCCCGTGTTGGCTTGGAGAGTGAGATTGAGCGCGCCAACTCCGCCAGAGACGACGACGGTTTTCGGTCCAGGAGGATTGAGTTCAAAGCCGGAAAGATAGGGCGGATAAACCACATACGTGCCATCCGCCAACCCGCTGATTTGATAGCCCGTATTGGTCGACACGGGATGAGTGGCGAGCGTCACCTGCGTAAATTCGCCTGAACCCAGGAGCGGCGAGTAGGCGTTCACCCAAGGATAGATGAAGCCGTTATTGCCGATGCCGGAGGTATCGCCCACGACATTGAGTGTCCCCGATATGGAGCCACCCGCCGTGAAGCTGCTGCTGGGAACATCGAGTCCGCCGGAACCTTGATCGCCAATATCTGAGGTTCCTACGGTGGTGGAGACAAGCACAGGAACATAGCCCGGCACGCGCATTCGGAAGTTGTAAGCGCCGGCAGGGACGTTAAAGACTGAGAAAATTGCGACGGATTGTCCGGAATTGAAGTACACGCCGCCCCAGACGCTGGGATTGGTGCTTCCGGATTTTATGCCGTCCACCGGGATCCACGTGGAATAGGTCATCGGGTTGGGCAAGGTAAGCTGGCCGAAGACGTTGGCCGGACGTGTGAGATTGAAAACGGCGACATCCGTCGTCACGCCAGCAACAGCCGTTGCCGATTGTGTCGTCGGCGGGAAACCGGGCATGTTCAGTTGAACCGTGTAGTTGCCGGGCTGAACAACGAGAAGAGTCCATGTCGAAGGATTAAAAGGATCGCCGTTGTCCGACGTCGTGGAGCTTGTCTGTACGCGGATCGAGCCGTAGTAAGAGCTGGAATAGTTCGCCGTGTGTGCGTTGATATTTCCAAAAAGTGGGAAGGTCGCCGCTTGATTCAGTGTCGCCGCTACGCGCAAAACAGCTGGCTGCTGAACAGTGATATCCGCTCCCGTGGAGGGCGCTGTGACGCTGGAGATGCCGCCAAACATCTGGGTCTGAGTATTCGTGTCGTAGAAATAAGTCGTCAGGTTGTAACGCTGGCCCGTCGTCAGACCGTTAATAACGTAATCGCCATTAGAATCCGTCATCGCGCCACCGTGACCTGCACCGGAGGTCGCATTCGCATTCACCCATGCATTGGCAATGCCAGTGGCGCCCAAGCGAACGCGGCCGGAAATGCTCGCTGCGGCAACGGTGATTGAGAGCGTGTCATTCGGCGGTAATCCCGGCACTTCCAGCCTCACGGTATAGGTGCCGTTGGGTACCGTGCTCTGGGCTCCATTGTTAGCGAAGACGTTGCGGCCATCCCATTGCAGATTGCCCGAGGGTGCGCTGGAGCCCCAATATTCGTAGACCCAGTTCGTAAAGTTGCTGCTCGAAATGCGGACGCGCCACTGCACGCTGCTGTCGCTCGGAGTGAAGCGAATGAAGGCAAAATCGTTGGAGCCATCGTTGTTAGGCGTCAGGGTGTAGGCCGAGCTGCCTGTTCCGGAAGTGCCGCTATCGATCGACGCGCTGTTGAACGTAATACCGGAGGCCAGCACGTTGACGGATCGCGAAATCCATGTGGGTTGGCCACCTTGCAGAGAGTTGAAGCTGGCGCGCAGCGAAAGATTATTTCCAATGGATGTCGTGCGATAGTAGAACGTTGTTGCCGTAGCATTCTGAGCAAGCGTGGCGGTCGTAGTAAGAACACCGAAACTTGATGTCGATGAGAACTCAACGTTGGGATCAAGCGTGTTGTTATTGTTGTAGCCATCAAGCGTAACGACTGTGTTGACCGGCATGGGCGCTGGTCTGCCGCAGCTGCCCTGCCCTTGGAGGACGATCGCTTGAGACGCCTGTCCGCTCACCACCATGAATGGATTCCATTCTTTAAATCCAATATAGGTCGCGGCGCCGGTCGCGAAGTTCTGCGAAGGCTGCGAAGCAATCGCGCTGTAACTGCCGGTACCAGCGGAGCGACTGGAAACGCTCCAAAACACGGCGGTTTGTCCCGGAGGCGGGCAGCTTGTCCAGAGATTCGAGATGTACACCTGAATCGTCGTGCCCGCGACGAGCGATTGGCCGCCTGACAAGGTGACTTCGACAAATCCGCCGGTGGAAGACGATACAACCACAAGCGTCCGCGAAGGATTGCTTTGCGCTGTCACATAGCCGTTGTTGTTCGAGTTCGTCGTTTGGAGATAGACGCCCCAGCTT